>NZ_PSWL01000006.1:0-154876 GCF_002932755.1 Rathayibacter sp. AY1B6 | reverse complement strand
CGGTGGGCTCCGGGGAGGCGGCGGGCGCGCCGGCCCCCGCTGCCGCCGCGCCCGCCGCCTCCCCGGAGCCCACCGACTCCAACCCCGGCTACGTCACCCCGCTCGTGCGCAAGCTCGCGGGCGAGAACGGCATCGACCTCTCCACCCTCACGGGAACCGGAGTCGGTGGCCGCATCCGCAAGCAGGACGTCCTCGACGCGGTCGAGGCCGCCAAGTCGGCTCCGGCCGCCCCGGTCTCGGCGCCCGCCGCCGCAGCCGCGAAGGCCGCGCGCACCCCGCTCGAGACCTCGCCCCTCCGCGGCACCACGCAGCCGATGTCGCGCCTGCGCAAGGTCCTCGCTCAGCGCGCCGTCGAGTCCATGCAGACGAGCGCTCAGCTCACCTCGGTCATCGAGGTCGACGTCACGGCGGTCGCCCGCTTCCGCGACTCGGTCAAGAAGAGCTTCCAGGAGAAGACCGGCGCCAAGCTGTCCTTCCTCCCGTTCTTCGCCCTCGCAGCGGCTGAGGCACTCAAGGCCTACCCGGTGATCAACTCGACGCTCGACGGCGAGTCGATCGTCTACCCGGACCACGAGAACATCAGCATCGCCGTCGACACCGAGCGCGGCCTGCTGACCCCGGTCCTCAAGAACGCCTCCGAGCTGAACCTCGCGCAGATCGCCTCCACCATCGGCGACCTGGCCGAGCGCACCCGCAACAACAAGCTCAAGCCGGACGAGCTCGCCGGCGGCACCTTCACGCTGACCAACACCGGTTCGCGCGGAGCCCTCTTCGACACGCCCGTCGTGTTCCTGCCGCAGACCGCGATCCTCGGCACCGGCATCGTCACCAAGAAGCCGGCCGTCGTGCAGGTGGACGGCGCTGACGCCATCGCGATCCGCTCGACCGTCTTCCTCGCGCTCTCGTACGACCACCGCACGGTCGACGGAGCCGACGCGGCGCGCTTCCTGGTCGCGATCAAGGAGCGCCTCGAGGAGGGCTCGTTCGAGAACGACCTCGGCATCTGAGCCGCTCCTCCTGAGCGCGACTCTCACGAGGGTGCTCCGGCGTAGACGTCGCGGATGAGCCAGCCGGCCTCCGTCCTGATGATCAGGACGGAGGCCGCTGTCGTTCCCGGGGTCGTCCGGAGGTGCACCACGGCCGACGCCCCGTACACGTCGACGAGGACCGCCGAGACCTCTCCCGTCGTCGGGACAGCGGAGGCGGGGCCGCCAGCCGCGTCGTCGAGCGGCGAGTCCGCCGTGACCAGCCCGCGGGCGCACTCCCGGTCACCGCACAGGCGCACCGCGTCGATCAGCACCTCCGCCGCCTGCTCGGCGTCGAGCGAGGCCGACGCGACCGGAGCCGGCGATGCCGCGGTCGTCGCCTCCGCCCGCGGAGTCGACCGTGTCGGGACGGGCGCGGCTCCGGTGGACGCCTCCGCGTCCTGCACCTGCCGACCGGGCCCGCCCGCGAGCGAACCGGCGAGCACCGCTCCCAGCACGATCGCCGTCCCGACGGACAGCGGTCCCCGACGCCGGACGACGAACACCCGGAGGCGGTCCTGCCATCCGTCGAGCGGATGGACGCGCCGATGCCGGGCAGCAGGAGTGAGCACCGCCTCCCGACCAGGTGCATCCGCTCCGGACGTCGGCAGCGCCCGGACCGCCTCGCCGATCCCCTGCGGATCCGCGAGTCCGTAGAGGCCGCCCTCTAGCGCCAGCAGGTCGCGGTGCCGCGCGAGTGCGGCGACCGGCAGCTCCGGACAGAGCATCCCGAGGCGCTCCAGGACCCGCTGCAGCGCGTCGCGCGCCGCAGGCGGGGTGTCGACGGCGGGCGTCGTCAGCAGCAGCAGCGGCCGGCCCTCCTCCGTCAGGCCGATGTCGTCCGTCGTCGGACCCAGCCAGGCTCCCTCGAGTGCGGCCGAGCGCACGGCTCCGACCACGGGGGCGAGCAGGGTGACCGCGGCGCCGAGTCCGATCCCCCGCTCGACCCGCAGGAACCTCTCGAGCGTGGCGACGACGGGAGGAGCGGTCGAGACGACGCACCTCCTCGGAGACGACTCCACTCGGACGATGCGCTCGCGGTGGCGGTGCTCGGCGAGACGAGCCACCGGCGAGGCCTGCAGCGCCTCGGCGTCCCGGGGCCGCATCGTCCTCTCGACCGCCGGTGAGGCGTCCGGCTCAGGCGTCCGCCGCCTCCCCGTCCGCACTCCGCCGCTCCTCCGGCTCTGGACCGTCCCGCTGCTCGTCATGAGGGGAGCCTGACCGCGGACCGCGGCGGAGGACGCGCGCCGATCCCGATCAGTGGAGGGATCGGCGCACGCGTTCTCTGTGGAGGAGCCGGATCCGCGTCCGGGGTCCGTCGCCGCGCTCCCGCTCGGTATCCTTGACGTCATGGCACGCAGCACGGAACCGTCGACGAAGGCGGTCAAGGAACCCGGACGTCTCAAGCAGATGTGGCAGGTGTTCCAGATGACCCGCCGCTACGACAGCAGCGCCGTCTGGATCATCCTCCTCGCGCTCCTGCTCCCGATCCTGCTCGGCGTGCTCCTCGGCGTCCTGCTCGGCAACGGCAACGGCTTCGTGATCGCGCTGTGGATCGTCGTGGGCGTGATGGCCGGACTCGTCGCCGGACTCGCCGTGCTCTCGCGTCGCGCCGAGCGCGCCGCCTACGGCCAGATCGCCGGGCAGCCCGGCGCGGTCGGCGCCGTTCTGCGCAGCGGCCTGCGGGGCACCTGGACCGGCGGGGAGATGCCCGTCGCCGTCAACGGCAAGACCCAGGACGCGGTCTACCGTGCTGTCGGCCGCGGAGGCGTCGTGCTGATCGCGGAGGGCCCCGCCTCCCGCACCAAGCGCATGCTCGAGGACGAGCGGCGCAAGGTGTCGCGGATCCTGCCGAACGTCCCCGTCACCTTCGTGCACGTCGGCTCCGACGCCGACGCGACTCCGCTGCACAAGGTGCCGAGCCGCCTCTCGAAGACGAAGAAGGTCCTCACCAAGGCCGAGGTCCTCGCGGTGAAGAACCGGCTCTCCTCGCTCAACACGTCGCTGCCCATCCCGAAGGGCGTCGACCCCTTCAAGGTGCGCCCGCAGCGCTCGCGCTGACGCACGACACGACAGGCCGGTCGGGATCGCTCCCGACCGGCCTGCTCCGTCTGCGTCACCGTCAGTAGCGGACGAGCACCGTCCCGGCCACCTTGTCGTGGAAGCCGCGCTGATCCGAGTCCCAGACGAGCGCCGGCACCAGCACGGCCAGCAGCACCGAGCGCACGATCGGGCGCCACACGCCGACCCAGCCACCGCCGAGCCGGATGACGCGCATCCCGAGCAGGCGGTGCCCGATGCTGCCGCCGATGGTGGGGATGAAGACGACCTGCAGCAGGACGAACAGCAGCAGGCTCGCCCAGCGGTCGTAGTCGAAGAACGCGAGCGACAGGAGGGCGGCGACGGCGAAGTCGACGGCCAGGGCGGCGATGCGGCGGCCGGACCGTCCGACCGAGAGGCGGCCTTCTCGAGGGAGGCCGAGGCGCTCCCCCGGGTACGAGCTCGGGGCGGCGTCGGCGAAGGTCCTGCGGTCGGCGGCTGGCATCCTCCGATCCTATCCGCGGCGTCTCGGAGCGGCCCGAGGTGCGGCCGGTCCGGCCCGCGACGTGGAGCCCGACCCCGGACGGGCCCCGTAACATGTCGGAAACAACAGGGACACGGTGGGGAAACCCCCCGTCACTACCCTGGAACGGCTGCGCTCTGCAGCACCCCGTTACGCCATTGGAGACCTTTGCATGTTTAAAGATTCTTCCGAGGTGCTCACGTTCATCAAGGACACGGACGTCAAGTTCCTCGACATCCGGTTCACCGATCTCCCCGGTGTCCAGCAGCACTTCAACATCCCCGCCTCGACAGTCGACGAGGAGTTCTTCTCCGTCGGCCAGCTCTTCGACGGGTCCTCGATCCGCGGATTCGCGAACATCCACGAATCGGACATGCAGCTGATCCCTGACGTGACCACCGCCTACGTGGACCCGTTCCGCGTCGAGCGCACGCTGATCCTCGTCTTCGACATCTACAACCCGCGCAACGGCGAGATCTACTCGAAGGACCCCCGCCAGGTCGCGAAGAAGGCCGAGAAGTACCTCGCGTCGACCGGTATCGCCGACACCGCGTTCTTCGCCCCGGAGGCGGAGTTCTACATCTTCGACGACGTCCGCTACGAGGTCACGCAGAACTCGGCGTTCCACTCCGTCGACTCGGTCGAGGGCGCCTGGAACTCCGGACGCGTCGAGGAGGGCGGCAACCTGGGCAACAAGACTCCCTACAAGGGCGGCTACTTCCCCGTCAGCCCGGTCGACAAGCAGGCCGACCTCCGCGACGACATCTGCCTCAAGCTGATCGACGCCGGCCTCATCCTCGAGCGCTCCCACCACGAGGTGGGCACCGGCGGCCAGGCCGAGATCAACTACCGCTTCGACACGATGGTCCACGCGGCGGACGACATCCTGAAGTTCAAGTACATCGTCAAGAACACGGCGGAGCAGTGGGGCAAGACCGCCACGTTCATGCCGAAGCCGCTCTTCGGCGACAACGGCTCGGGCATGCACACCCACCAGTCGCTGTGGAACGACGGCACGCCGCTGTTCTACGACGAGAACGGCTACGGCGGTCTCTCGGACCTCGCGCGCTGGTACATCGGCGGCCTGCTCAAGCACGCCCCCGCCGTCCTCGCGTTCACGAACCCGACGGTCAACTCCTACCACCGCCTGATCCCGGGCTTCGAGGCGCCGGTCAACCTGGTGTACTCGGCCGGCAACCGCTCCGCGTCCATCCGCATCCCGATCACGGGCACCAACCCGAAGGCCAAGCGCATCGAGTTCCGCGCGCCCGACGCCTCCGGCAACCCGTACCTCGCGTTCGCCGCGCAGCTGATGGCGGGCCTCGACGGCATCAAGAACCGCATCGAGCCGCACGAGCCGGTCGACAAGGACCTCTACGAGCTGCCCCCCGAGGAGGCGAAGCTCATCCCGCAGGTCCCCGCGACCCTCGGCGAGGCGCTCGACGCCCTCGAGGCCGACCACGACTTCCTCCTCCAGGGCGGCGTGTTCACTCAGGAGCTCATCGACACCTGGATCGAGTACAAGCGCGAGAAGGAGATCAAGCCCCTCGCGCAGCGTCCTCACCCGTTCGAGTTCGAGCTGTACTACGGGGTCTGATCCCGCAGCACCGCAGCAGGGCCGTTCCTCCTCGGAGGGGCGGCCCTGCGCCGTTCCCGGCGCCCGGCGTCAGCGGTAGGAGGGGGTGTCCTCCGCCGCCGGCCCGTAGAACAGCCGCTCGAAGACCGCGCGGGAGCGGCGGGTCACTCCGAGGTAGTCGTCCTCGAGCGCCGTCGCGGACCCGGCCGGATACTCCAGCAGGCGAGCGACGCCCTCGAGCTGACGGCGGTCGGTCGGGAGGACGTCGCTGGTGCGGTTGCCCCAGAGGGTGGTGCCCGAGCGGACGCGGGAGGCGAGGATCCACGCGGCGCGCAGCCGCTCCGCGTCCTGCGGGCCGATCATGCCCTCCTCCTCCGCGACGGCGAGGGCGGTGAGGGTCGAGGTCGTCCGGAGCGCCGGGGTCCGCCGCGCCTGCTGCAGCTGGAGGAGCTGCACCAGCCACTCGACGTCGCTCAGCGATCCGCGGCCGAGCTTGAGGTGCCGGCGGGGGTCGGCTCCCTGCGGCAGGCGCTCGCTCTCGACCCGTGCCTTGATCCGCTTCACCTCGCGGATGTCGCGGTCGGAGACCGCCCCCGGATAGCGGACCCCGTCGGCCAACTCCTCGAAGTCCTCGATGAGCGACCGGTCCCCCGCCACTCCCCGCGCCCGCAGCAGAGCCTGCGCCTCCCAGGTCAGGGACCAGCGGGCGTAGTAGGCGCGGTAGGAGTCGAGGGAGCGCACGAGCGGCCCGTTCTTGCCCTCGGGCCGCAGGTCGGCGTCGAGGTCGAGCGGCAGGCGGGAGTCCTCCGTGAGCCGGACCAGCTCGGCGACGACGAACTGCGAGTAGAGCTGGGCCTGGTGCGGCTCGGCCGTGCCGGGGCGCTGGACGTACATCACGTCGGCGTCGGACCCGAAGCCCAGCTCCGCCCCTCCGTAGCGGCCCATGCCGATGATCGCGAACTCCGCGTCGGCGCCGGGCCGCGTCGCACTGCCGCGCCGGACGGCGGCGAGCACGCCGCCCAGCAGCGCGCTGATGATGTCGGTGAGGCTGGTCGCGATCTCCTCGATCGAGCTGAGACCGAGCACGCCCCCCATGGCGGTCCGCAGCACCTCGCGCCGGCGCATCGAGCGGAGGACCGAGGCGACCGCGTCGGACGTCTCGTGCCGCGCGAGCACGGCGCGGACCTCCTCGGCGAGCTGCGCCGCGCTCCGGGGCCGGAGAGCGTCGTCGTCCTCGAGCCAGGCCGCCGACTCCGGGATGCGGTCGAGCAGCTCGCCCACGAAGCGCGAGCCCGAGAGCACCGTGGTGAGCCGCTTCGCAGCGCCGGAGGAGTCACGGAGCATCCGCAGGAACCAGGGCGTCCCGCCGAGCGCGTCGCTCAGCCGCCGGAAGGCGAGGAGTCCGTAGTCGGGGTCCGGACCGTCGGCGAACCACTGCAGCATCACCGGCACGAGATGGCGTTGGATGCTCGCGCGCCGCGAGACGCCGGAGGTCATCGCCGCGATGTGGCCGAGCGCCCCGCGTGCGTCGGCGAAGCCGATGGCGGCCAGGCGCGCCTCCGCCTGACCGGTCGAGAGCTCGGCGCCGCCGTCGGACAGCGCGGCGACGGCGGACAGCAGCGGCCGGTAGAACAGGCGCTCGTGCAGACCGCGGACGCGGTGCTTGATGCTGTTCCACACCGTCAGCAGCTCCTCCGCCGTGCGGGCGAGGCCGCTGGAGCGGGCGAGGGTGCGCAGCTCGTGCTCGTCCCGCGGCATCAGGTGCGTGCGGCGCAGGCGTCGCAGCTGCAGGCGGTGCTCGAGCAGCCGCAGCGCGCGGTAGTCCTGCGCGAACTCCTCCGCAGCGGAGCGCCCGATGTACCCGCGGTCGGCGAGGGCGCCCAGACCGAGGAGCGTACCGGGCATGTGGATCTCGTCGTCGGTCTGCCCATGCACGAGCTGGAGCAGCTGGACGGTGAACTCGATGTCGCGCAAACCGCCGGGCCCGAGCTTGATCTGGTAGTGGACGTCGTTCTGCGGGATGTTCTCGGTGACCCGCTCCCGCATCCGCTGCACCGACTCGACGAAGTTCTCGCGGGACGCGCTCGACCACACCTTCGGCGCCACCGCGTCGACGTACGCCCGCCCGAGCTCGGGGTCGCCCGCGAGCGGACGCGCCTTCAGGAGCGCCTGGAACTCCCAGCTCTTCGCCCACCGGTCGTAGTAGGTGATGTGCGACTCGAGAGTGCGCACGAGCGCACCCTGCTTGCCCTCGGGGCGCAGGTTCGGGTCGACCTCCCAGAGCTCCGGTTCCATCGCCAGCGCGGACGTGCCGCGCATGAGGAGCACGGCGAGCCGGGTGGCGACGTCGATCGCGCGGGCGTTCGTCAGCTCCTTCTCCGGGTCGCCCTCCGCGACGAAGATCACGTCGACGTCGCTGACGTAGTTGAGCTCGGACGCTCCCGCCTTGCCCATGCCGATGACGGCGAAGCGGGTGGCGGCGACCTCGTCCCGGCCGAAGCGGCCCGTGCCTTCGACCAGCTCGGTCCGCGCCACGGCGAGGGACGCCTCCAGCGCGGCTCCGGCGAGGTCGGCCAGCGCCCTCGTCACCCGGTCGATCGCCGCAACGGGGTCGGCCTGGCTCAGGTCGTGGACGACGATCCTGGTGAGGAGGCGGCGGTACCGCACGCGCAGCGCCGTCCAGCCCGCCTCCTCCCGGAGCGACGAGAAGCCGTCGACGGCGCCGACCGACTCGAGGAGCTCCGCCTTCATCTCGGCGCGCCCCGGGAGGGTGCGGACGGGTTCGAGGACGATGGCCAGCTCGTCCGGCCGGCGCTGCAGGAAGTCGGCGAGGCCGGACGAGGCCCCCACCACCAGCAGCAGCCGGGTCAGGGCGTCGTCGTCGGCGAGGACCGCGTCCATCCGGTCGCGGTGCCGCCGCAGCAGGTCGATCAGAGCGAGCAGCGCCTCGTCCGGGTCCGCCACGCGAGCGAAGGAGGGCAGCACCGACTCGAGCTGCCGCCCGGCCAGCTCCTCCGCCTGGGCCAACCGCGACCCGGTCTCGCCGAGCGCGGCGAAGCCGAGGCGTGCGACATCGCGGAGGGAGCGTTCGCGGGGCATGGCCGAAGGGTCAGAGCATCTCGAGGTTGCTGCGCAGCTCGTACGGCGTGACTTGGGCGCGGTACTCGGCCCAGTCCTTGCGCTTGTTGAGCAGCACGAAGTTGAACACCTGCTCGCCCAGCGTCTCGGCGACGAGCTCCGACTCCTCCATCAGCGAGATGGCGCGGTCGAGGCTGGCGGGCAGAGCGCCGTAGCCGAGCGCCCGGCGCTCCGCGTCCGAGAGCGCCCAGACGTTGTCCTCGGCCTCGGCGGGGAGCTCGTAGCCCTCCTCGATGCCCTTGAGCCCGGCCGCCAGGAGCAGCGAGTACGCCAGGTAGGGGTTCGCCGCGGAGTCCAGCGCCCGGTACTCGATGCGCGAGGACTGCCCCTTGTTGGGCTTGTAGAGCGGAACGCGCACGAGGGCGGAGCGGTTGTTGTGGCCCCACGAGACGTAGCTGGGCGCCTCGTCGCCGCCCCAGAGCCGCTTGTAGGAGTTGACGAACTGGTTCGTCACGGCGGTGATCTCGGGCGCGTGCTTGAGCAGGCCCGCGATGAACTGGCGGCCGAGCTTCGAGAGCTGGTACTGGGCGCCCTGCTCGTAGAACACGTTGACGTCGCCCTCGAAGAGCGAGAGGTGCGTGTGCATGCCCGAGCCGGGGTGCCCGGAGAGCGGCTTCGGCATGAACGTCGCGTAGACGCCCTGCTCGATCGCCACCTCCTTGATCACGGTGCGGAAGGTCATGATGTTGTCGGCCGTGGTGAGCGCGTCCGCGTAGCGGAGGTCGATCTCGTTCTGGCCGGGGCCCGCCTCGTGGTGGCTGAACTCCACCGAGATGCCGAGATCCTCCAGCATGCGCACGGAGCGGCGGCGGAAGTCGTGCGCCGTGCCTCCGGGGACGTTGTCGAAGTACCCGGCGGAGTCGACCGGCTCCGGACCCTCGGCACCGAAGGACGACGACTTGAGGAGGTAGAACTCGATCTCCGGGTGCGTGTAGAAGGTGAAGCCCCGCTCGGCCGCCTTCGCCAGCGTGCGCTTGAGAACGTTGCGGGGATCGGCGACGGCGGGCTGGCCGTCCGGCGTGGTGATGTCGCAGAACATCCGCGCCGTCGGATCGATCTCCCCGCGCCACGGGAGGATCTGGAAGGTCGACGGATCCGGGTGGGCGAGGACGTCGGCCTCGAAGGAGCGGGTGAGGCCCTCGATGGCGGAGCCGTCGAAGCCGAGCCCCTCCGCGAACGCGCCCTCGACCTCGGCCGGCGCGATCGCGACCGACTTCAGCGTGCCGACGACGTCGGTGAACCAGAGGCGAACGAATTTGATCCCTCGCTCTTCAATGGTGCGAAGAACGAAGTCCCGTTGCTTGTCCATCCAGACCCCTCCTGTTTCGACCCTCAGGCTACTGCCTCCGGCCGGAGCCCGCGGGGCGCCCGAGGCGCGCCGTAGACTGGCGCCCATGTCAGCGCAGCCCGTGAAACGCGTTCGAACCCGCCACTTCCAGAACGCGAAGGACTCCGGTGTCCGCATCACCGGGCTGACCAGCTACGACCAGCTGACGGCGAAGATCTTCGACGACGCCGGGATCGACTTCCTCCTCGTGGGCGACTCGGCCGGCAACACGGTGCTGGGCTACGACACCACTCTGCCCGTCACCGTCGACGAGCTCATCCCGCTGGCGCGGGCCGTCGCCGGGGCCGTCGATCGCGCTTTCGTCGTCGCGGACATGCCCTTCGGCTCCTACGAGTCGGGCCCCGACGACGCGCTCCACACGGCGTTCCGCTTCATGAAGGAGACGCACGCCCACGCGGTGAAGCTCGAGGGCGGAGTCCGCTCCGCCGAGCAGATCCGGCGCATCGTCGAGGCGGGCATCCCCGTGATGGCGCACATCGGCTTCACGCCGCAGAGCGAGCACGGGCTCGGCGGCCACATGGTCCAGGGACGCGGCGAGGGGATCGAGCAGCTGCTCGCCGACGCGCGCGCCGTCCAGGAGGCCGGCGCCTTCGCCGTCGTCCTCGAGATGGTGCCCGCCGACGCGGCACGTCAGGTGACGGCGGAGCTGCGCATCCCCACGATCGGAGTCGGAGCGGGACCGCACGTCGACGGACAGCTGCTCGTGTGGACGGACTTCGCCGGATTCACCACCGGCCGGATCCCCCGCTTCGTGAAGCAGTACGCAGACCTCCGCGGCGTGCTCACCGGAGCGGTCACCGCGTACCGGGACGACGTCGAGTCCGGCGCCTACCCCGGCGCGGAGCACAGCTACGAGTAGCTGGGCTCAGCGGTCCTCGGCGGCGTCCTCCTCGGCCCACTTGCGGCTGTTCTCGTGCAGCCGCTCGAGGGCGTGCTCCGCCTCCTCGCGCGAGGAGAAGGGCCCGACCCGGTCGACGGAGGGGGACACGAATCCCTGCTCCACCGTGCCGGCCTTGAGGTTGTACCACCAGGAGTTCGCGTCGCCGTCAGCCATGCCGCGATCCTACGCCGCAGCCCGCGTCGGTCCGCACCCCTCGCCCTTCGCTAGCATGGCCGCTATGACTGCTGCGGCGACCGCCATCGGGATCGACATCGGGGGAACGGGCATCAAGGGGGCCTCGGTGGACCTGGCCGCGGGCACTCTGCTCAGCGACCGGATGAAGCTCGCCACTCCCCCGGGCGGCACGCCGAAGGACATCGTCGCCACCGTCCAGCAGATCCTCGAGAAGATCCCGGACCTGCCCTCGGACACCCCGGTCGGCATCTGCTTCCCCGCCGTCGTCGTCCACGGACGCACGATGTCGGCGGCGAACGTGTCCGACGAGTGGATCGGCCTCGAGGCCGAGAAGCTGTTCGAGGACGCGATCGGCCGGAACATCTTCTTCGTCAACGACGCCGACGCGGCGGGCTACGCCGAGTCGCGCTTCGGAGCGGCGAAGGACACGAAGGGCCTGGTCATCATGACCACGCTCGGCACCGGCATCGGGACGGCGCAGATCCACGACGGGATCCTCATCCCCAACGCCGAGCTCGGCCACCTCGAGATCCACGGCGGCGACTACGAGAAGAAGGCCTCGTTCGCCGCCAAGGAGCGCGACGACCTCGACTACAAGCACTGGGCCAAGCGCCTGCAGCGCTACTACTCCCACCTCGAGGCGCTGCTCTGGCCGGACCTCTTCATCGTCGGCGGCGGCATCTCCAAGCACCACGACGAGTTCCTGCCGCTGCTCGACCTGCGCACCCCGATCATCCCGGCGGCGCTCCGGAACAACGCCGGCATCCTCGGCGCGGCCGCGCTCGCAGGGCGGGACTGAGTCCTTCTCCTCGGCTGTCCCTGCCCGTCGAGGCGCGGTCGGTCGAGGGAGGTGGCGGGTTCCGGGGAGCGGGGTGCGGACGGCTACGGCGAAACGCTGGGACGCGTTCCACCGGTTCGCCTTGCGAGCGGCGCGGCGGTGCAGGGACGTGGGCGGACTGCGCAGGCTCAGTGGTCGTGTCTCAGTGATCAGCGACGACGGGGTGCGGCGCGCACGTCCGGGGCCGTGCTGGTCGAGTAGCCGAACAGCGGCTGAGGGAGACCTCTCCGCCGGACCGGCGCCTACCGAGCGCCGTTGGAGGAGCCCCTGCGTCCGCCCGTGCAGGGCGAGACGTCGGCCGCGTCGTGCTGGTCGAGGAGCCGCGGAGCGGCGTGTCGAGACCCCGGAGCCGCCGCGCCCCGCCGTCGCGCTGCCAGCGCGGACGGGAGCGCGAGGACCGCGGCGGGCGGAGACGCGAGATGCCCCGCCGGGGCGGGGCATCTCGTGGCGAAGGGGTCGGCTGATACGCCGGGTTCTGTTCACGCCGCGCCTCTCGGCGGGCGCTGGACGGCCATCTCTCTCGGAGCCACGTCGCCGTGACCCTCCAGCGGTCTACCCGAGGACCCGACGAGCAGCCGCATCGTCCTCTGTCTGACCTTGCTCCGGGCGAGGTTTACCGAGCGGACCGGATCACTCCGGCCCCTGGTGGTCTCTTACACCACCGTTTCACCCTTACCGCCGGCCGGAGCCGACGGCGGTCTGTTCTCTGTGGCACTGTCTCGCGGGTCGCCCCGGGTGGGTGTTGCCCACCGCCCTGCTCTGCGGAGCCCGGACGTTCCTCGGCACCACGGCTCTCGCCGCGGTGACGCGACCGTCTTGCCGGCCCGTTCGCCCGTCCAGTGTACGGCTCAGGCGAGGGTGGACTCCTCGCCGCGCACCAGGATGCAGCCGCTGTCGGGGCAGAGGACGACCTCGTCCGGAGCGGAGGCGCGGATCCAGGAGAGGTCCGACTCGGTGAGGGCCACGCCGCTCCCCTCCGACACCTTCCCGCGGAGGAGGGCCGCACCGACCCCGTAGCGGGCGCGCTGCTTCTCGTACAGCTCGACCAGGTCCTCCGGAAGGGTCGTCACCAGATCGGCGCGGTCCCGGCCGAGCGCCTCCTGCTTGTCGCGGAGCTTCTCGGCCTGCGCGTCGCGCTCCTCGGCGAGGGTCCCGAGCGAGGCGACGACCTCGTCGCGCTCGGCCTGGGCCGCGGCGACCTCGGATTCGATGCCCTCGATCCGCTCCATCAGGGTCAGCTCGATGTCCTCGAGGTCTCCCCGGCGCTTCACGAGGGAGGTGATCTCGCTCTCGAGCGCGGCGATGTCCTTGGCCGCGGACGCGGTCTGCAGGCGGTCGCGATCGCGGGTGAGGCGCTTCTCGACCACGCTGACGTCGGACTCGATGCGCCCGAGCTCGGTGCGCACGTCCTCGAGGCGCCCGGTGCGCTCGGCGAGGGAGCGGCGGGTCTCGTTGTCGCGGGCCTGCATCGCCTGGATCCGCGCGATCTGCGGGAGCGTCGCGAGGGCGTGGCGCAGCTGCGCGCCCCTCGTGTCCAGACTCGCCAGAGTCAGGAGTTCGCGCTGGTGTGCGGGGCTGGCTTTCACGTGGCGGTCCTCGTTCCCGGCGCGCAGTACGGGCGCGCCGCGTCCATTCTCCCGCGCCCGCGGCGGGTCAGTGAACGATCGCGAAATCCCACGGGTCGGTGCGGGTCTCGCTCACCTCGACGGTGACCGTGGGCAGGGCCTCCCGCAGCGCGGTCGCGGCGACGTCGAGCCACAGCCACTCGCTCGCCCAGTGCGAGACGTCGATGAGGGCGGGCCCGGTGCCGTGCAGGGCTCTCTCGCGCGCCTCGGACGCCGGGTGGTGCCGGAGGTCGGCGGTGATGAAGACGTCGCTCGTGCGGACCGCAGGGGCGTCCAGGAGCGAGTCCCCCGCTCCCCCGCAGAGCGACACGCGGCGCACGGGCGTCTCGTAGCCGCCCGCGGCCCGCACTCCCCCTGCGGTGGCCGGCAGGAGCTCGGCCACCGCTCCGGCCAGGCGTCCGAGCGTCACCTCCTCGGGCAGGTCGCCCACCCGGCCGAGCCCGACCGACGCGTCGGCGCCCGGGACGAGCGGAGTCGTGCCGGTCAGGCCCAGGCGGGTGGCGATCACGTCCGAGACCCCGTCGGCCACGATGTCGGCATTCGTGTGGGCCGAGATCAGTGCGCAGCCGCCCCGGATGAGGTCCGCGAGCAGGCGGCCCTTGTAGCCGTCCTCGGCGATCGAGGTGACGCCGCGCAGCAGCAGCGGGTGGTGCGCGATCAGGAGCTGGTATCCGCCGTCGACGGCCTCAGCGACGGTGTCGGAGACCACGTCGACCGTGAGCAGGATCCGCTCGACCGCGGAGTCGGGGTCGCCGGTGACCAGGCCGGGCGCGTCCCAGCTCTCGGCGGCCGCCTCGGGCCAGAGGCGGTCGATGACGGCGTGGACGTCGCGCAGTGTGGGCATGCGTCCAGGGTAGGGCCGCTCAGCGCGGGGGGTCGGTCTCGACGGCGCGGATCGCGGCGTCGGCGTCGGCCGCCGCGTCGAGGTCGGCTCGCAGGTAGTCGACCGACTCGGGCAGTCGGACGGTCGTGCCGCCGTACTGCTCGATCTCGAGCAGGGCCGGTGACTCCGGAGACGGCGAGCACGTGACCGCCGATCCCGCCGGTGGTGTCGACGACGTGCGCGTGCAGGCCGGCGACACTGATCCCCTGGAACGGCTCCGGGCCGACGAAGCCCAGCAGCGTGCCCTCGACGCCGGTCAGCCGGACCTCGTGCTGATCGCGGATCGCGTCCGCAGGCGGCGGTAGGGCTTCGCCTGCGCGATCGGCCGGCGGAGGGTCAGGGCCTCCGCCCGCTCGCGCAGGCGGACGCCGACGAAGACGTTCGGACTGGGCACGAGCGAGCGCACCGCGGCCAGCAGAGCGTCGAGGGAGACGAGGTCCTCGACCGGGAGGACATGGTCGGGCTCGAACCGTGCGGCCTCCGCGAAGGCGAGGACGTCGTCGGGCGCGAGGACGGCCACGGAGCCGTCACCCCGGAAGAGCCGGCGCACGCCGTCGAGGATCACGAGCTTTCCGTCCGTGTGGTCGCCGCAGCCGAGTCCGAGATCGCCGTGCGCATCCCCCTCGCGGCGGTTCACGACTCCGTCGAAGAGCCCGGCGAGCAGCGCGTCCACGATCGAGAACCGGGTGACGAGACCGCGCGGCGCGGAGGGAGTCGGCACGCGGCCGGTCTGCCGGACCGGCGCGATCGGGAGCCGTCGCGGCGCACGGTCGGTGGTCCGTGCTTGCCTGGGGACCATGAACGAGCACCTGCCCTGGGCCGTCGCGGCCGCCCTGCTCCTGGCCCTCCTCATCACTGTCGTCACCGGCCGCCGACGGCGTGCCGCGGCGAGAGCGGCGGCGGAACAGGCCGCGGAGGAGGCCTCGGAGGAGCACCAGCGCACGATCGCCGAGCGCGACCGGAGCCACGAGGTGGCGCTGAAGGCACTGACGCGCAGGCACGAGACTGAGCGCGACCTCGGTCGGACCGAGCTCGAGACGGCGCAGGAGGAGGCCGAGCAGACCCGGGACGCGCTCGCCAGGACCTGGAGGAGCGAGGCCGTCTCGCACACTCTGATCCGGGAGGCGTGCGCCTCGGCGGGATTGTCCGGCGTCCTCGCCACGAACGTCGTCTTCGTACCGGTCGAGGCACGCACGACGCGCCGCTTCCTCGCGCAGATCGACCATCTGCTGCTCACCCGGCACGGCGCGCTCATCATCGAGGCCAAGTACTGGCAGGGGGTCGTCTTCGACGGCGTGCGGCCCGGTACCGTCCACCCCTCCTACGGCGTCCTCGTCGACGAGGACGCCCTGCCCGAGGCCTTCGCTGTTCAGATCGCACCGGGGACGGCGTCGCGGTGGACGGTGCGCACCCATGTCGAGCAGCACGTCCCCGCCCGGCAGGTCCGGATCCAGGCCGCGAGGTTGAAGGAGCACCTCGCCCTGCAGGGTCTGCCGACGCCGTGGTTCGAGACGGCCGTGCTCTACAGCCACCCCGACGTCAGGACGTACGCGCCGGGATGGCAGGGCACGGGAGCGGCGCGGACGAGGATCGTGACGGGACTCGACGAGCTGACGGACGCCCTGGCCGATCTCGCACGACGCCCGGGCACCACCATCGAGGAGGACGCGTGGCGCGAGCTCTCCGGGTTCCTCGCCGGGTGCGGCGGCCATGTCGAGCCGGTCGGACCGATCCGTGCGTGACGAGCCTGTGGACCCGGCGGCCGGACTCGCACGGTCGTGCCTGGCAGGACGGGCAGGACGGGCCTGAGACGAACAGGCCTGGGCCGGACCGGCCCGAGCCGGACCGGCCCGAGCAGGAGAAGACCGAGCCGGACAGGACGGCGACGGATCCTGCAGCGCCCGAAACGACGAAGGTCCGCACTCCCGGAGGAGTGCGGACCTGTTCGGTGGATCCGAGGGGATTCGAACCCCTGACCCCCTGCATGCCATGCAGGTGCGCTACCAGCTGCGCCACGGACCCTTGCGTCGTACTGTCTTGCTCTGCCTCCGCCCGGCGGAAGCAACTCGAATAAACTACAACACGAACCGCATGAAGTGAAATCGAGCGCCGACGCCGGGCGTGTTCGTCAGTTCGAGGACGTCGACGAGTCGACGGCGACCGGCTGCTCGAGGGTGAACGGCACCGTCGGGCAGTCCTTCCAGAGGCGCTCGAGCGAGTAGTACATGCGGTCCTCCTCGTGGAAGACGTGCACGACGAGGTCGCCGAAGTCGAGGAGGATCCAGCGGCCCTCCGCGCGGCCCTCGCGGCGCAGCAGCTTGGCGCCGGAGTCGTTCAGGCGGTCCTCCACCTCGTTCGCGATCGCGACCACGTTGCGCTCGGAGCGGCCGGTGGCGAGGAGGAAGATGTCGACCAGCGGAAGCGGCCCCGAGACGTCGAGGGCGACGAGGTCCTCACCGCCCTTGGAGTCGGCGGCGGTGGCCGCGAGCTGGAGCAGGGCGCGGGCGGAATCGGTCGCAGTCATGAAGCCTTCAGTGTCGGTGGTGGAGATCAGAAGATGTTGAGCACGAAGCCGCCGATGAACAGCGCGATCGCGCCGACCAGCAGGACGGCCGCGGTGATCGCGAGGACCACCGGGACGCTCACGCCGGCGCGCTTCTGGGGCGCGATCATCGAGGTGCCGGCGGCGTGCGTGGAGACGGCGCTGGACGCCCGGACCGGCTCGGACTCGCCGGCGGGCTGCTCGCGGTCGATGCGGTCGACGTAGCGGTCCACATCGGGCGAGTCGTAGAGGTTCGGGTGCTGGCCCGTGGAGCCGAGGCTGCGGGGGAGGTCGAACGAGCCGGTGACGAGGATCTCCCCCGTGTCGGTGCCGACGGTCGCGCCGGGGCCCGTGGTCGGCAGGATCAGCGCGTTGGTGGTGGTGACGGCACCGGTGGCGGCGACTCCGCTCGCGATGAGGGAGTCGAACGAGGCGTCCACCTCCTCCTTCGACTTGCTGTCGAGCTCCTCGGTGATGGCGAGGTGCTCGATCGGCGGCTCGAAGCTCCCGGTGATCTCGGTGGCCTTCTCGTCGGCGATGTCGAGGGATCCGCCCACCGACGCGAAGAGCGCGGTGTTCAGATGCGGCTGCTCGGGCTGCTCGTCGTCCGCGTTCCGCTCGTCGGAGGACGGCGTCTCGTCGTCGGAGGAGGAGCTCTCGATCCCGGCCTCGTGCACCTCGGCCGCATCGGACTCGTCGGCGTCCGTGCTCGCATCGGCGGCGGACTCGTCCGCGTCCTGCTCGGACGCCTCGAGGGCGTCCTCGCTGACGACGTCCTCGTCGCCCTCCGCCTCCTGCTCCGCAGCTTCCTCGGGCGCCGGCTCCGCATCGCGCGACTCGTCGGCCGCCTCGATCACGGGGACGGCCCCGGTCGGCGGGAGCGCCGAGGCGCGCTCGAGGGCGCCCTCGACGTCGTCGGAGCGCTCGTCGTCCGACCGCTCCTCGTCGGCGGGCGGCTCCGCCTCCGGGGCGGCGGCGACCTTCTCCGCCTGCTGCTGCGCCAGCAGTGCGCGCAGCTCCCGACGGGTCAGCTGGCGGCCCGTGGCGTTCTCGGTGGCGACGATCTCCATCGAGGAGGTGCGCAGGTCGGGCTCGCCCGCAGGGCTCGGCTCGACGGGGGTGATCCGCAGGGCCTGGGTGGGGGTCAGCACGGGCATGTCGCCGGCGGTGGTGGCGGTCGCGGTGGCAGCTCGGCGGGACGTCGTCGGAACGGCGGCGGTCGTGGCCGCACCGGCCTCGCGTCTCTCGCGCTCGCGGATCTCGCGCCGGGTGAGCGGCTTCTCCTCGGGCTGAACTGTCATGGCGTGCTCCGATACAGGTGGTGCTTCGAGATGTACTGGACGACACCGTCGGGAACCAGGTACCAGACCGGATGACCCCGGTTGACGCGGCTCCGACAGTCGGTCGAGGAGATCGCCAGTGCCGGAATCTCCAACAAGGATACGTCCTGGGCCGGCAATCCCGAAACGTTGAGGACGTGCCCCGGCCGGCTGACGGCGACGAAGTGGGCCAGCTCCCACAGCTCGTCGTAGTCCTTCCAGCTCAGGATCTGGGCGACGGCGTCCGCTCCGGTGATGAAGAACAGCTCGGCGTCCGGGTGCGCGGCGTGGATGTCGCGCAGGGTGTCGATCGTGTAGGTCGTCCCGATCCGGTCGACGTCCACGCGGCTCACGGTGAACTGCGGATTCGAGGCCGTCGCGATGACCGTCATCAGGTACCGGTGCTCGGCCGAGGTCACGGTCTTCTTGTGCCACGGCTGGCCGGTGGGCACGAAGACGACCTCGTCCAGGTCGAACGACTGGGCCACCTCGGAGGCGGCGACCAGGTGACCGTGGTGGATCGGATCGAAGGTGCCGCCCATCACGCCGATGCGCGGACGCCGCGGGCCTCCGCTCGCGGCGGACGTCACGATCGCTGGGCTCCCCGCCTAGTGTCCGTGACCGTGCTGGTCGTGGGAGCCGGCGCCGGTCTTGTGCGAGTGGCGGTTCGCCACGTCGCGGTAGCTCCAGGTGACGAAGCCGAGGGCCGTGAAGGCGACGGCGGCGATCAGGCCGAAGACGATCGGGGGGAACGGCAGCTCCGTGTGGGCCGCTGCTTCGGCGAGGACGGTCGTCGCGAGGGACATGCAGTGCTCCTTGGAGGTCGTGGTCGCCCCGGCGGGGCTCCGACGAGTCTACCCGGACGCCGCTCGACGCCGGATCGCCGGTCCGGGCGCTAGGCGCGGACCTGTCCCGCTCCGCGCAGCAGCCACTTCGTGCTGGTCAGCTCGGGCAGGCCCATAGGACCCCGAGCGTGCAGCTTCTGCGTCGAGATGCCGACCTCGGCGCCGAACCCGAACTCCCCGCCGTCGGTGAAGCGCGTGGAGGCGTTGACCATCACGACCGCGGAGTCGACCTCGGCGAGGAAGCGCTCGGCGCTCCGGAGGTCGTTCGTCACGATCGACTCGGTGTGGTGGGTGGAGTACCGGTCGATGTGGGCCATCGCGGCGTCGAGGTCGTCGACGACCGCGACGGCGACGTCGAGCGAGTAGTACTCGGCGGACCAGTCCTCGTCGGTGGCGGGCACCGCGTCGGGCCAGAGCGCCGTGACGCGCTCGTCGCCGTGCACGGTCACTCCCGCGGCCGCGAGCCGGCCGAGGACGGGAGGGAGCAGGCGCTCGGCCGCATCGCGGTGGACCAGGAGGGTCTCGAGGGCGTTGCAGGTGCTCGGACGCTGCACCTTGGCGTTGTGGACGATGTCCACGGCCCACTGCTCGTCGGCACTGGCGTCGAGGAAGACGTGGACGACACCGGCGCCCGTCTCGATCACGGGGACCGTCGACTCCGTCACGACCGACTCGATGAGGCCTGCACTCCCCCGCGGCACCAGGACGTCGACGTAGCCGCGCGCTCGCATGAGGGCCTTCGCGCCCTCCCGGCCGTGGTCGTCGACCGTCTGCACCAGCTCGGCGGGAAGGCCGACGGAGGCGACGGCCTCCTGCAGCAGCTCCACCAGGACGCGGTTCGTGTTCTCCGCGGCCGTGCCTCCGCGCAGGATCACGGCGTTCCCGCTCTTGAGGGCGAGCGCCGCGATGTCGATGGTGACGTTGGGCCGTGCCTCGTAGATCGCTCCGACCACGCCGAACGGGACCCGCACCTGGGTGAGGGACGCGCCGTTGGGCAGATTCGATCCCCGCACCGTCTGCCCGACCGGATCCGTGAGCCCGACGACCGCGACGACGGCGTCCGCGAGGGACCCCAGGCGCGCCGCGTCGAGGCGGAGGCGGTCCTGCAGGCCCGCGCTCATCCCGCTCTCGCGACCCCGCTGGAGATCGACCTCGTTCGCCGGGACGACCCGCTCGGCGCTCGAGCGCACCGCGTCGGCGATGGCGAGCAGAGCCCGGTTCTTGAGGTCGGTGGTCGCACTGCGGAGGGAGCGCGACGCGGCACGGGAGGCGGCGAAACGCGCGTTCAGCGCACTGCTGTCGGGGGTCGTCTGCGGCATCCGGCCAGTGTAGAGGCAGACGACCCCGGTGGCGGGAGTCAGCCCTGCTCGCCGACCTCCGTGCCGTCGTCCTCGTCGGCGACCCGCCAGACGCCGCCCTGGCGCTCGCGCTCGAGCTCCGCGCGGGCCTCCGCCTTGGCGTCCATCCGCTCGAAGTAGTCCTCGCGACGCTCGTTGCGGGTCTTGCGCCGGTTGTCCTCGAGGCGGAGGTCCGTTCCACGGGGTGCGGTGATGAGCTCGGCCGTCGAGGTGAGGGTCGGCTCCCAGTCGAAGACGACGCCGTCGCCCGGACCGATGACGACGGTGGAGCCGGCGATCGCCCCTGCCGAGAACAGGCCGTTCTCGACGCCGAGCTTCGCCAGGCGGTCGGCGAGGAAGCCGACTGCCTCGTCGTTCGTGAAGTCGGTCTGCGCGACCCAGCGCACGGGCTTGGTGCCCAGGACCCGGTAGACGTTGCCGTACGAGCCGCCCTCGACCCGGATCTCGAAGTCCTTCTCGTCCACGGCGCGCGGGCGGATGGTGATGCGCTCCACCCGCGGCACGGCGGCGAGCTCGAGGCGGTGCTTCTCGACGATCTCGGCGAGGGCGAAGGTCAGCTGGCGCAGTCCGGAGTGGCTGACCGTCGAGATCTCGAAGACGCGGTAGCCGCGGCCTTCCAGGTCGGCTCGGACGAAGTCCGCCAGCTCCTGGGCCTCGGGCACGTCGACCTTGTTCAGGGCGATCAGCTGCGGCCGCTCGATCAGAGGCACCTGCCCGTCGCCGACGGGGTACGCCGCCAGCTCTCCGAGGATGATGTCGAGGTCGGTCAGCGGGTCGCGGCCGGGCTCGAGCGTGGCGCAGTCGAGCACGTGGACGAGCGCGGTGCAGCGCTCGACGTGGCGGAGGAACTCCAGGCCCAGGCCCTTGCCCTCGCTCGCGCCCTCGATGAGACCGGGGACGTCGGCGACGGTGAACCGCGACTCCCCCGCCTGCACGACGCCGAGGTTGGGCGCGAGGGTCGTGAACGGGTAGTCCGCGATCTTCGGCTTGGCCGCCGAGATCGCGGCGACGAGGCTCGACTTGCCGGCCGAGGGGAACCCGACGAGCGCGACGTCGGCGACGGTCTTCAGCTCGAGGACGACGTCGCCCTCCCAGCCCGGCGTGCCGAGCAGCGCGAAGCCGGGCGCCTTGCGCTTCGTGGTGGCGAGCGAGGCGTTGCCGAGCCCGCCCTGGCCGCCCGGAGCGATGACGAAGCGGAGGCCCGGCTCGTCCATGTCGATCAGCTGGTCGCCGTCGGGCGACTTGACGACCGTGCCGACCGGGACGGGGAGCTCCATGAGCTCGCCGTTCCCGCCCGCGCGGTGGTCGCCCATGCCGGGACCGCCGTTCTCGGAGCTGCGGTGCGGGTGGCGGTGGTAGGCGAGCAGCGTCGTCGTCTGCGGATCGGCGACGAGGACGATGTCGCCCCCGTGCCCGCCGTTGCCGCCGTCGGGGCCGGCGAGCGGCTTGAACTTCTCGCGACGGACGGAGACGCAGCCGTTGCCGCCGTGGCCGGCACGCAGATGCAGCGTGACGTTGTCGACGAAGGTGACCATGGTGTGAATCCGTCCGTGAGTGCGTGCGGCGCCGGGATGCCGGCGCCGGGGGGCTGTGCCCCGGTAAACGCGCAAGGGGCGAGCCGAAGCCCGCCCCTTGCGTCCTGTGCCTGTACGGCCGAGGAGGTCGACCCTACTGGGCGGCCGCCACGATGTTGACGACCTTGCGGCCGCCCTTGCTGCCGAACTCGACAGCGCCCGCCGAGAGGGCGAACAGAGTGTCGTCGCCACCGCGGCCGACGTTCGCGCCGGGGTGGAAGTGCGTGCCGCGCTGGCGGACGATGATCTCGCCCGCGTTCACGACCTGGCCGCCGAAGCGCTTGACGCCGAGACGCTGCGCGTTCGAGTCGCGACCGTTGCGAGTGGAGCTCGCGCCCTTCTTGTGTGCCATTTCTCATCTCCTCGAGACCGGGGGGCCGCAGCCCCGTGCTGTTGCCCTGCAGGGCGATGGCTCGCTCCGCAGGTCAGCTCAATTCCTTTGCAGGACTACTTGATGCCAGTGACCTTGACGCGCGTGAGGTCCTGACGGTGCCCCTGGCGCTTCTTGTAACCGGTCTTGTTCTTGAACTTCTGGATGATGATCTTCGGACCGCGGAGGTCCTCGAGCACCTCGGCGGTGACGGTGACGCCCGCGAGGGTCGCCGCGTCCGAGGTGATCGACTCACCGTCGACGAGCAGCACGGCAGGAAGCTGCACGGTGCCGTTCTCGTCGGCCTTGACACGGTCCATCGTCACGATGGTGCCGACCTCGACCTTCTCCTGCCGACCGCCGGCGCGCACAACTGCGTAAACCACTTCTCGTACCTGTTTCTCGTCTGGACGGAGCGGAGGCCTCGTCCGGGGCTTGTAGGGACGGGGCTGAGCCCCGGTCTTCCGGTTCGTACCCGTCTCCTCACGACACGAGGGAACCGGCACCGCGGCCCGCGCCCCATGAGGGGCGGAGCGACAACGGAAATCTGCGTGAGCACATGGATCGCGCCACACCAACGGTCAAGAGTACGGGATCCGCGCTCCACGGTCAAACGCACACGACCGCGAAGCCGTGTCCGCCCGACCGGCGACCCCGTCACGATAGTCGAGGAGGAGGCGCGTGGACGGACGGCGCGCCGCCTACGATCGGGGAATGGCCATCCTCGTCGACGCCGCGCGCTGGCCGGCGCACGGCCGGCTCTGGGCGCACCTCGTGAGCGACGTCTCGCTCGAGGAGCTCCACGACTTCGCGCGCCGCCTCGGCGTGCCCGAGCGCGGCTTCGACCTGGACCACTACGACGTGCCCGAGGAGCGGATCGACGAGCTGGTCGCGGCGGGCGCGGTCCCCGTCGGCGCGCGGGAGCTGGTCGAGCGGCTGAGACGGAGCGGTCTGCGCGTCCGCGGACGCGACCGGGACGCCGAGAGGGCCCGGCGCCGGCTCTCGCCGGGCACCGGGCCCTCCTGACACCTCGGTCGCGCTACTGGTCGGCGCGGCGCGGCGTCTGCTCGGGGATGACCGCCACTCCGGTGAGCGCCGCCGTCGTGACGCGGCGGCTCTTCGCGCGGCCCTGGCCGGGCTGCTTCGGGGCCGGCAGGGCGTCGAGCACGGAGTCGAGCAGGTGCTCGGCGACCTCGCTGCGGACGCGGCGCGGAGGCGTGACCGGCGCGATCGGGATGTCGAGGATCGGAGCGGCTGCGGCCGGCTCGGCCTCCTTCTCGACCGGGCTCTCGACGGGCGCCGACTCGACGGGTGCCGACTCGGCGGGCGCCGACTCGACGGCCTCCTGGCGCGGCTCGCGGTCGCGGCTGCGACGGCGGCGCTCGCCCCGGGCGGGACGCTCGCCGCGACGGCTCGGCTCGGACGGCTGCTCCTCGGGTGCCGTGTCGGCCTCCTCCGGCGCCTGGGCCTCGACGGTCTCGGCGGCGTCCTCGACGAGCGCGGCCGCCTCCTCCGCCGCCTGGCGCACGGCCTGGGGGTGGATGGTGCTGGCCGCGATCTGCGCGAGCGCGTTCTTCGCGTCGTCCGTGATGGCGTGGGTGCTGACCGGCTTGGCCGCCGGCGCCCCCTGCCCGTTCTGCCCGCCGTTCGAGCGGCCGGAGGCGGCGGGCTGCTGCTCGCCGCCCTTGCCCCGGCGGCGCTGCTCCTGCTGGGGAGCGGCGGTCGAGCGGTGCTTGAGCACGGGGTCGTGGTGGACGATGACGCCGCGCCCGGCGCAGATCTCGCAGTTCTCGCTGAAGGTCTCGAGCAGGCCCAGGCCCAGCTTCTTGCGGGTCATCTGCACGAGGCCGAGCGAGGTGACCTCGGCGACCTGGTGCTTGGTCCGGTCGCGGCTCAGGCACTCGACCAGGCGGCGGAGCACGAGGTCGCGGTTGGACTCGAGCACCATGTCGATGAAGTCGACGACGATGATGCCGCCGATGTCGCGCAGGCGCAGCTGGCGGACGATCTCCTCGGCCGCCTCCAGGTTGTTCTTCGTGACCGTCTCCTCGAGGTTGCCCCCCGAGCCGACGAACTTGCCGGTGTTGACATCGACCACCGTCATCGCCTCGGTGCGGTCGATCACGAGCGAGCCGCCGCTGGGCAGCCAGACCTTGCGCTCCAGCGCCTTCTCGATCTGCTCCGTGATGCGGAACTCGTCGAACGCGTCCTTCTCGCCGGTGTAGACCTCGACGCGCTCGAGCAGGTCGGGGGCGACCTGGCTGAGGTAGAGCTCGATGGTCTCCCGCGCGTCGTCGCCGGCGATGACCATCTTCTCGAAGTCCTCGTTGAAGACGTCGCGGACGATCTTGATCAGCAGGTCCGGCTCGCTGTGCAGGAGAGCGGGAGCCTGCCCGGTCGCGGCCTTCGCGCTGAGAGCCGTCCACTGCGCGGTCAGGCGCTCGACGTCGACGGTCAGCTGCTCCTCCGTGGCGCCCTCGGCCGCGGTGCGGACGATGACGCCCACGTTCTCGGGCAGCACCTCCTTGAGGATCTTCTTCAGGCGCGCGCGCTCGGTGTCCGGGAGCTTGCGCGAGATGCCGTTCATCGAGCCGTTGGGCACGTAGACGAGGTAGCGGCCGGGGAGCGAGATCTGGCTCGTGAGCCGCGCGCCCTTGTGGCCGACGGGGTCCTTCGTGACCTGGACGAGGACCCGGTCGCCGGGCTTGAGCGCGAGCTCGATCCGGCGGGGGCCGCCGGCGTTGTTCGCGGCGTCCCAGTCGACCTCGCCGGAGTAGAGGACGGCGTTGCGGCCGCGTCCGATGTCGACGAAGGCGGCCTCCATGCTCGGCAGGACGTTCTGCACGCGGCCGAGGTACACGTTGCCGATGAGCGACGCCTCCTGCGAGCGGGCGACGTAGTGCTCGGCGAGCACGCCGTCCTCCAGCACGCCGATGCGGATGCTGTCCTCCTTCGAGCGGACGACCATGACGCGGTCGACGGCCTCCCGGCGGGCGAGGAACTCGGACTCGGTGACGACGGTCCGGCGCCGGCCGGCGTCGCGGCCGTCGCGGCGTCGCTGCTTCTTGGCCTCGAGCCGGGTGGAGCCCTTGATGCGCTGCGGCTCGGTGATGAGCTCGGGCTCGCGGGGCTCGCGCGGCTCGCGCGGCTGGCGGACCCGGACGACGGTGTTCTCGGGGTCGTCGGAGCCGGACCTCTCGCTCTCGCCGCTGCGGCGTCGCGAGCGGCGGCGGACGCTGCCCTGCTCCTCGGCCGGGCTCTCGCGCTCCTCCTGGACCCCCAGCGGCGCACCGCGGGGAGGCAGCGGAGCCAGCTCGACGTAGTCGGGCAGGATCGGCGCCTGGAACAGCAGCGACGGGCTCGGCAGCGCGGGCCGTCGCGGCTCCTCCTGCTCGGCGCCCGGAGTCTGCGGGAGGGCGTTGAAGAACACCGCGCCCGTCGACGTCGACGGCTCGGCCGCCTCGGCGGTGCTCCCGGTCTCGGGCAGCTCGGTGCCCTCGGCTCCGGTCCGGTCGGTCTCGTTGCTGTCGATGATCGTCTCCCCTGTCGCTGGCGCGCTCGACTCGGTCCGCCGGGTCGCCCGGCGGCCACCGAAGAGGCGGCTGATCTTCCTGGCCCCGCTGCGGGGCTCGTCGCGGTCCGGATCGGATCCGCTCGTACTGTTGTCTTCCACCATTCCTGGTGCACTCCTCGGCCGGGTCGTCCGCCGCGTCGTCTTCCCGGATGCTTCTCTCGTGCGAGGGGCCTCGGCCCGACGCGAATCCTTCCGCTCCCCCGGTCCCGTCGCGCTCGTGGCGCGGGACTCCGGTTGCAGCTGCACTCTCGGAACTGACTATCCGACACGCGCTCCCCCGCGGTGCGACCTGCGGTCGACTCCCGACGGAGCGGAGATCCGGCGCGTCCATTCGCGGAACGCTGTCGATCTCCTGTGGCCCGGTACTCGCCCGGTAAACCTTCTTCGCGTCGATGCGGGATCCCCCGGACCGACGGCTCCGATTATCGCACGCATTCCCAGAGGCGCCGATCCGGCCCGTGCCATAATCCCCCGGTGTCCAGCGATCCCGGGGTGCGCGACGCCCCCACCCAGCAGCGCCCCGTCCTCTTCGCCGTCCTGCTGATCGTCCTCGGCGTGATCGGCTGGACCGCCGCCTTCGCCCTCACGAACGACAAGTTCGCCGCTCTCGAGAACCCCGATGCGGGCCTCGGCTGCGACTTCAGCCTGCTGGTGCAGTGCAGTGCGAACCTGAACTCGGCGCAGGGGGCCGTCTTCGGCTTCCCGAACCCGCTCATCGGCCTCGCGGCCTGGATCGCGCCGATCGTCGTGGGGCTCGGCCTGCTCGCGGGCGCCCGCTTCGACCGCTGGTTCTGGGCGGCCTTCAACGTCGGATTCCTGCTGGCCCTCGTGTTCGTGGGCTGGCTCATCGCGACGAGCGTCTTCGCCCTCGGGACGCTCTGCCCCTGGTGCATGCTCACCTGGGCCGTCGTCATCCCGGGCTTCTGGCTGGTGACGCTCCGCAACCTCCGCGAGGGCGTCCTCCCCGTTCCCGCCGGGGTGCGCCGCTTCGCCGGCGCCGCCTACGGCTGGGTCCCGTTCATCACGCTGCTCTGCTACCTGCTGATCGCGGTGATCGCGCAGGTGAGGCTGAACGTGCTCGCCTACCTCTGACGGACGTCGTCAGAGGCAGGCGGGCGAGCGGCTCAGGCGAACCAGAGGCCGAGCTCGCGCGCGGCCGACTCCTCGGAGTCGGAGCCGTGCACGAGGTTCTGCTGGACCTTGAGGCCCCAGTCGCGGCCGAGGTCGCCGCGGATGGTGCCGGGAGCGGCCGTGGTCGGGTCGGTGGTGCCGGCGAGGGCGCGGAAGCCCTCGATCACGCGGTCGCCCGCGATGCGCAGGGCGACGATCGGGCCGCTCTCCATGAACTCGACGAGCGGCTCGTAGAAGGGCTTGCCCTCGTGCTCCGCGTAGTGGGCGGCGAGCAGCTCGCGGTCGGCCTCGACGAGCTTCACGTCGACGAGGGAGTAGCCCTTCGCCTCGATGCGGCGGAGGATCTCGCCGGTGAGGTTGCGGGCGACGCCGTCGGGCTTGACGAGGACGAGGGTCTCCTGGGTGGCCATGGTTCAGCGGTCTCCTTCGGTGGGGTCGGTGGGCTCCGCCGCCCGGCGCGTCTGAGCGTCGAGGCGGGTGCCGGTCACCATGCAGTAGGTCCACAGCGCCACGAACGCGGCGCCGATCACGTACATGATCGGGACCAGCAGGCCCGAGGCCACGATAACGAACTGGAGCACCCAGCCGATGCGGAAGCCGACCGTCCGGTTCAGCAGGCCCAGAGTGGCGACGAGTGCGAGGCAGACCACCGCTCCCCCGACCAGCACGACCACGGGGTCGGCCGCCTTCAGCCCGAAGGCCACCAGCGTGGCGAGGAAGACGATGACCGCCTCGAAGCCGAGCACGATCGAGCCGAGGCTCTCCCGCACGGACCGCGAGCGGCGCGGGCGTCCGGCCCTCACGCGCCCAGCCAGTTCTCGTCGCGGGCCGCGGTGATCGTGCGGCCGACGAGGGTGATCGAGCCGGTGACCAGCAGAGCGCCCTTGTCGGTGCGCGCCGCGAGGACGCGACCGGCCGTGAGAGCACCCAGCGGGTCGTCGGCGACGCGCACGGCCTCCTCCGGGAACACGGTGCGGGCGAGTGCGGCGAGCTCCTCGGCGGGCATCGCCCGTTCGCTCGGCGCCGTGGTCACGATAAGTTCGTCCACCACCGGGCGGAGCTCCCGGAGGATCCCCTCGGCGTCCTTCTCGGCCAGCACGCCGAGGACGGCCGTCACGCGGTCGAAGTCGAAGTAGCGGCCGAGCGCGGCGGCGAGCGACGCGGCGCCGTGCGGGTTGTGCGCCGCGTCGACGAGGGTGCGCGGGGCGAGTCCGACGAGCTGCAGGCGGCCCGGGGAGGTCGCGGCGGCGAAGCCCTCGTCGAGGACGTCGCCGGTGAGCTCCTGGGTCCCGCCTCCCAGGAAGGTCTCGACCGCGGCGACCGCCACGGCCGCGTTCTCGGCCTGGTGGTCGCCGAAGAACGGCAGCAGCAGCTGCTCGTAGGTGGTGACGAGGCCCCGGACGGTGACGACCTGGCCGCCGACGGCGACGGTCGTCGACTCGACGTCGAACTCCGCCCCCTCGACGACGATCGTCGACTCCGTGGCCTCGGCCGCGTGCCGCAGCACCGCCTCCGCCTCCGGGACCTGCCTCGCGGAGACCACCGAGGCGAGCGGCTTGACGATGCCGGACTTGGTGCGCGCGATCTCCTCGATGGTCGAGCCGAGGCGGTCGGTGTGGTCGAGGGCGATCGGCGTGAACACGGCGACCTGCGCGTCGGCGACGTTCGTCGAGTCCCACTCGCCGCCCATCCCCACCTCGACGACGGCCACATCGACCGGCGCGTCGGCGAAGGCCGCGTAGGCCAGGACGGTGATCGCCTCGAAGAAGGACAGCGGCGCCTCGCCCTGCTCGGCGAGCTCGGCGTCGGTCATCCGCAGGTACGGCTCGACGTCCTGCCAGTTGTCGGCGAGGCTCCGGTCCGAGATCGGCTCGCCGTCGATGACGATCCGCTCGTTGAAGCGCTCGAGGTGCGGACTGGTGAACAGGCCCACCCGCAGCCCGTGCGCGCGCAGCAGGCTCTCGATCATCCGGCTGGTCGAGGTCTTGCCGTTGGTGCCGGCGATCTGGATCACGGGGTAGGCGCGCTGCGGGTCGCCGAGGATCTCGACGGCGCGGCGGGTCGGAGCGAGGCGCGGGCGGATGCTCGCCTCGCCCAGGCGCTCCAGCAGCGCCGCGTAGACGGCGTCGGCGGCTGCGCGGTCGGCCTCGTCCGGCTCGAACGGATCAGACATCGGCGGCCTCGACCTTCTCGACGCGGATGATGGCGGTGCCCGCGGGGCCGACGGCGATCGCGCCCTCGCCGCCCTCGAGCGCCGTGGTGAGCGGAGTGAACGCGCAGCCGGTCGCGAGGGTCTCCTCCGCGATCCAGAGGGCGTGCGGCTCGAGCGCCTGCAGGCTCGGCTCGTCGAGCACGACCTCCAGGACGATCCGGTCGCTGACCTCGAGGCCGGCGGCCTTCCGGGCGTCCTGCACGGCACGGATGAGGTCGCGGGCGAGCCCCTCCGCCTCGAGCTCGGGCGTGGTCGCCGTGTCGAGGAGCACGAAGCCCCCGCGCGGAAGCAGGGCGATGGCGCGGTCGTCGCCTGCTGAGCCGCCGACCTCGAGCGTGAGCTCGTACTCGCCCTCGACCAGCTCGACTCCGCCGGCGGTGACGACGCCGTCCGTCTCGCTCCAGTCGCCGGCCTTGGCGGCCCTGATCACGGTCTGCACGCCCTTGCCGAGCCGGGGTCCGGCGGCGCGCGCGTTGACCGCGAGACGGGAGGTGACGCCGTAGTCGGCGGCGCTGGAGTCGACGAGCGGCACCAGCGACACCTCCTTCACGTTCAGCTCGTCGCGGAGGATCGCCTCGAACGGCGCGAGCTCGTCGGCGTCCGCGACCACCACGGTCAGGCGCGCGAGCGGCAGGCGGACGCGGAGCCCGGCCTGCTTCCGGAGGGAGAGCGCAGTGGACGAGATGCCGCGGACCGCGTCCATCGCGTGCACGAGCGCCGGGTCGGCGGGGAACTCGTCCGCCTCCGGCCAGTCGGTGAGGTGCACGCTGCGGCCGCCGGTCAGGCCCTGCCAGATCTGCTCCGTGACGAGCGGGAGGAGCGGCGCGGCGACGCGGCACACGGTCTCGAGGACCGTGTAGAGCGTGTCGAACGCCTCGGATCCGCGGCCGTCCTCGCCGACGCCCTGCCAGAAGCGGTCGCGGGAGCGGCGCACGTACCAGTTGGTGAGCACGTCGGAGAAGTCGCGGAGCGCGGCGGCCGCGAGCGTGGAGTCCAGCGCCTCGAGGCGGCCGGTCACGGTCTCGACCAGATCGCGGGTCTTGGCCAGCAGGTAGCGGTCCAGGACGTCCTCGGAGCCGGTGCTCCTGGTCGCCTCGTAGCCGCCGCCCGCCGAGGCGTTGGCGTAGAGGGAGAAGAAGTACCAGGTGCTCCACAGCGGCAGCAGCACCTGGCGGACGCCCTCGCGGATGCCCTCCTCCGTCACGACGAGGTTGCCGCCCCGGAGGACCGGGCTCGACATCAGGAACCAGCGCATGGCATCGGAGCCGTCGCGGTCGAAGACCTCGGCCACGTCCGGGTAGTTGCGCAGCGACTTGGACATCTTCTGACCGTCGTTGCCCAGCACGATGCCGTGGCTGACCACGTTGCGGAACGCGGGGCGGTCGAAGAGCGCGGTGGAGAGCACGTGCAGCGTGTAGAACCAGCCGCGCGTCTGCCCGATGTACTCGACGATGAAGTCCGCCGGGTTGTGGGTGTCGAACCAGTCCGCGTTCTCGAACGGGTAGTGCACCTGGGCGAAGGGCATCGATCCGGAGTCGAACCAGACGTCGAGGACGTCGCTGATCCGGCGCATCGTCGAGCGCCCGGTCGGGTCGTCGGGGTTCGGGCGGGTCAGCTCGTCGATGAACGGGCGGTGCAGGTCGTCCGGCCGCACGCCGAAGTCGCGCTCCAGCTCGTCCAGCGAGCCGTAGACGTCGATGCGCGGGAACTCCGGGTCGTCGCTCTTCCACACCGGGATCGGCGAGCCGAAGTAGCGGTTGCGGCTGATGGACCAGTCGCGCGCGCCCGAGAGCCACTTGCCGAACTGGCCGTCCTTGACGTTCTCGGGGACCCAGGTGATCTCCTGGTTGAGCTCCTCCATGCGGTCGCGGATCGCGGTGACGCGGACGAACCAGCTCGAGACCGCCTTGTAGATCAGCGGGTTGCGGCAGCGCCAGCAGTGCGGGTACGAGTGCTCGTAGCTCGCCTGGCGGAGCAGGCGGTGGCTCGCGCGCAGGAGCTGCGTGAGGGGCTTGTTCGCGTCGAAGACCTGGAGGCCGGCGACCTCGCTGATCTGCGGCAGGAAGCGGCCGCCGTCGTCGACCGAGATGATGACGGGGATGCCCGCCGCCTCGCAGACCTTCTGGTCGTCCTCGCCGTAGGCGGGCGCCTGGTGCACGATGCCGGTGCCCTCGCTGGTGGTGACGTAGTCGGCGACGAGGATGCGCCACGCGTTCTGCGTGCCCCACGCCTCGGTGTCCGCGTAGTGGTCCCAGAGGCGGTCGTAGCTGATCCCCTCGAGCTCCGAGCCGCGGTGGGTGCGCGAGACGGCGGCCAGGGCCGACTCCGCGTCCGGGTAGCCGAGGTCCTTCGCGTAGGCGCCGACCTGGTCGACGGCGAGCAGGTACTCGGCCGAGAGCTCGCGCTCCTCGGGCTCGCCCTTGCCGTCGGCCGCGCCGTTCGGACCGGCGGGGACGACCGCGTACTCGATGTCCGGCCCGACGGCGAGCGCGAGGTTCGTCGGCAGCGTCCACGGCGTCGTCGTCCACGCGAGAGCGCGGACCGCCGTCAGCTGCAGCGCCTCCGCCGTCTCGCCGACCAGCGGGAAGGTGACGGTGACCGTCTGGTCCTGGCGCATCTTGTAGACGTCGTCGTCCATCCGCAGCTCGTGGTTCGAGAGCGGGGTCTGGTCGCGCCAGCAGTAGGGCAGCACGCGGTGGCCCTCGTAGGCGAGACCCTTGTCGTAGAGCTGCTTGAACGCCCAGATCACGGACTCCATGAAGGTGGGGTCGAGCGTCTTGTAGTCGTCATCGAAGTCGACCCAGCGCGCCTGGCGGGTGACGTAGTCCTGCCACTCCCCGGTGTAGCGCAGCACCGACTCCTTCGCGGCGGCGTTGAAGGCGGCGACGCCCATCTCCTCGATCTGGGACTTGTCGGTGATCCCGAGCTGCCGCTCCGCCTCGAGCTCGGCGGGCAGGCCGTGGGTGTCCCAGCCGAAGCGGCGGTGCACCTGCCGTCCGCGCATCGTCTCGAAGCGGGGGAAGACGTCCTTGGCGTAGCCGGTGAGGAGGTGCCCGTAGTGCGGCAGGCCGTTGGCGAACGGCGGGCCGTCGTAGAAGACCCACTCCGGCGCTCCCTCGCGCTGCCGGATCGACTCCTGGAAGGTGTCGTCCGCCTTCCAGTACGCGAGCACGCGCTCCTCGATCTCGGGGAAGCGCGGCGACGGGGACACGCCCCGGCCGAACGCGGAGCCCTCGGCGGGCTCGGCTCCGTGCGGGGTGGGCGGGGTCAGGGGGTAGGTCACGTGCGGTCTCCTGGCAGTGCTGCTGGTCTGCACGAGGACGGCCCGCCCGGATCTCAGACCCCGGGCCGGGTCGCGGTACCACCTCGCTTGGACCGGTCGGCCGGTCGCTCCCGGAGGAGTGCCCGCTGACGCGTTCCCACTCGATCGGCTGTCACGGGCCGCACCCGTCCGGGTCTACTGGGCGCAGGCCGGAGCCGGCGCCGTTCTTCCGGAGACTCACCGGTGATGGCCGGGTCGAAGTCGTCCGGCGCTATCCTAGCGCGTCGGGGGAAGCGGAGCAGGAGCGGGTCATGGTGCGAGGAGTGCAGCGCGGACGGCCCCGCGCGTCGTCGCGCTCCATGTTGGAGGACGCCGCTCTGGACCTCTTCGTCGAGCAGAGCTACGCGGGCACGACGATCGAGCAGATCGCCCAGCGCGCGGGCGTCTCGCGCAACACCTTCTTCAACTACTTCGAGTCCAAGAGCGACGTCTTCTGGGTGCTGGTCGACGATCGGCTGGCCGAGCTCCCGGAGGCGCTGGCCGAGACGGCGGCCGGGGCGCCGGTGATGGACGCGCTCGGCGACGCGCTGCTCGCGATCGGCTCCGGCTTCGGACCCGCGACGGTGCCGTGGGTGCTCACCCAGTCCGAGATGATCGGCAGCGTCCACGAGCTGCAGGCGTCGGCCCTCGGCCGCCTCGCCCGGCAGGCGGCCGTGATCGCCCGCTTCGTGGAGGAGCGGAGCGCGCGCCCGCTGCCCTCGCACCTCTCCCGCGCGATCGCCTACGCGAGCGTCGGAGCCGCGGTGGCGGCCGTGCAGGCCTGGGCCGCGGCAGGTCCGACCCGCGGCGAGCTCGTGCCCTACCTCGACGAGGCGCTCGCGCCCGTCCGCGCCGGCTTCGCCCCTGTCGTCGACTGACCCGGCTCCCGCTGCTCCGGTAGAATCGTCGCGGCCGGCGGGCGACTCGCCCCGGAGCCCCCATCCAGGCACCATCACCACCGACACGGTGCCGCCCATAGCGAACCGGAGCATCATGACCCTCGCCGACCGCCTCCCCGCGAAGCCCGCCCTCGAGGGCCTGGAGGGCACGTGGGGCCTCCGCTGGCAGACCGACGGGACCTACCGGTTCGACCGCACGGGCCTCACCCGCGCCGACGTCTACTCGATCGACACCCCGCCGCCCACCGCGTCCGGGTCGCTGCACATCGGGCACGTCTTCTCCTACACGCACACCGACGTCGTCGCGCGGTTCCAGCGGATGCGCGGCAAGAGCGTCTTCTACCCGATGGGCTGGGACGACAACGGCCTGCCCACCGAGCGCCGCGTGCAGAACTACTACGGGGTGCGCTGCGACCCGACGCTCCCCTACGAGCCCGGCTTCACGCCTCCGTTCGAGGGCGGCGACAACAAGAGCAGCAAGGCCGCCGACCAGAAGCCGATCTCGCGCCGCAACTTCGTCGAGCTGTGCGAGCGGCTCACCGTCGAGGACGAGAAGCAGTTCGAGGACGTGTGGCGGGCCCTGGGCCTGTCCGTCGACTGGTCGCAGAGCTACCGGACCATCGGCGACGAGTCTCAGGCCGCCTCGCAGCGCGCCTTCCTCCGCAACCTCGCCCGCGGCGAGGCCTACCAGGCGCAGGCCCCGACGCTCTGGGACATCACCTTCCGGACCGCCGTCGCCCAGGCGGAGCTCGAGGACAAGGACCAGCCGGGCGCCTACCACCGCCTCGGCTTCCACCGCGAGGGCGGCGAGGACGTCTTCATCGAGACGACCCGTCCCGAGCTGCTGCCGGCCTGCGTCGCCCTCGTCGCTCACCCCGAGGACGAGCGCTACCAGGCGCTGTTCGGCACCACCGTCCGCACGCCGCTCTTCGACGTCGAGGTCCCGGTGCTCGCGCACCACCTGGCGCAGAAGGACAAGGGCTCGGGCATCGCGATGATCTGCACCTTCGGCGACATCACGGACGTGGTCTGGTGGCGCGAGCTCGACCTGCCCAACCGCGCGATCATCGGCTTCGACGGCCGCCTGATCTCGGAGGCGCCCGCCGCGATCACGAGCGACGCGGGCCGCGCCGCCTACGAGCAGCTCGCCGGCAAGACCGTCTTCTCCGCGAAGCAGACCGTCGTGGCGCAGCTGAAGGAGTCCGGCGAGATGGTCGGCGACCCGCGCCCCATCACGCACCAGGTCAAGTTCTTCGAGAAGGGCGACAAGCCGCTCGAGATCGTCTCGACGCGCCAGTGGTACATCGGCAACGGCGCTCGCGACGCGGTGCTCAAGGAGCGCCTGCTGGAGCTCGGCCGCGACGTGCGCTTCGTGCCGGAGTTCATGCGCGTCCGCTACGAGAACTGGGTGAACGGCCTCTCCGGCGACTGGCTGATCTCGCGTCAGCGCTTCTTCGGCGTGCCGATCCCGGTCTGGTACCCCCTCGACGGCGACGGCAACCCCGTCTTCGACTCCCCGATCGTGCCGGACGAGGTGGCGCTGCCGGTGGATCCCTCCAGCGACCCGGCTCCCGGCTACTCGGAGGACCAGCGCGGAGCGGCGGGCGGCTTCCAGGGCGAGCTCGACGTGATGGACACCTGGGCGACCTCCTCGCTGACCCCGCAGCTCGCGGGCGGCTGGGAGCGGGACGACGAGCTCTGGCAGCTGGTCGCTCCCTACGACCTGCGCCCGCAGGGCCAGGACATCATCCGCACCTGGCTCTTCTCGACCCTCCTGCGCTCGCAGCTCGAGGACGGCCGCGCCCCGTGGAGCACGGCGACCGTCTCCGGCTTCATCGTCGACCCGGACCGCAAGAAGATGTCGAAGTCGAAGGGCAACGTGGTCACTCCGGCCGCGATGCTCGAGCAGCACGGCTCGGACGCGGTCCGCTACTGGGCCGCCTCCTCGCGCCTGGGCACCGACGCTGCCTTCGACCCGCAGAACCCGACGCAGATCAAGATCGGCCGCCGACTGGCGATCAAGATCCTCAACGCGGCGAAGTTCATCCACGGCTTCCCGCTCGCCGAGGGCGCCGAGGTCACCGACCCGCTCGACCTCAGCATGCTGGCCACCCTCGACACCGTGGTCGCCGACTCGACGACGGCGCTCGAGAACTACGACCACGCCCGCGCCCTCGAGACGACCGAGGCGTTCTTCTGGACGTTCTGCGACGACTACCTGGAGCTGGTGAAGGAGCGCGCCTACAGCGAGGACGGCGCGTCCGCCGCGGCCGCCCTGCACCGGGCGCTCGACGTCCTCCAGCGCCTCTTCGCGCCGTTCCTGCCGTTCGCGACGGAGGAGACCTGGTCGTGGTCGCACGACGACTCGGTGCACCTGCGCCCCTGGCCGGCCGTCGAGGGCCTGGGGGGCGACCCCGCCGTCCTGGCCGCGGCGAGCTCCGTGCTCACGGCGATCCGACGCGCGAAGACCGATGCGAAGGCCTCGCAGAAGACGCCGGCCCGCTCCGCCCTGGTGACGGCGCCCACCGAGCTCGTCGCGTCTCTCCGGCTCGCCGCGGGAGACCTCGCGGCCGTCGGCAGGATCGCGGCGCTCGACTTCGCCGAGGGCGACGCCCTCGCCGTGAGCATCGGGCTCGAGACCGAGGCGTAGAGCCGCTCCCGGGAGGCGGGAACCGTCCCGCCTCCCTCCCCACCGTCGAGAGGACCCCTCCCATGCAGCTCGGAACCCGCTGGGCGGTCGGCCAGGTGCCGCCGCAGACCCTCCCCGAGATCGTCGTGACCGCGATCGGCGACGTCGAGGGCGAGCTCGCCGGCTCCGGCACGGCGACCGCCGACTGGCGCTGGACGCTCACCTGGCTCGAGGGCAAGCCGGTCCTCGAGCTCGACGACGGCACGACGATCACCTACCGTCCGGAGGAGGACGCTGCCTACATCACGCAGCCGCAGGGCCGCGTGGAGGGCGAGGACGACGACGACTGGGGCTGACGACCCTTCGCGGCGCAGTCGCCGAGCCCGGCGCGCGCGTCCTGCGGTCCTCGGCCGGAGTCCTCTCCCCTGCTCGCGCTCTAGGCTCGCAGGATGAGCGCTCCCGATCCCGTCGCCGTCCTGCTCGAGCCGAGCGGACTCCCCCACGGGCTCCCCGACTTCGCCGCCGTCGACCCCGAGGCCTACCGCCCGGCGTTCCTCGAGGCCCTCCGCCGGCACCGCGCCGAGATCGACGCGATCGCCGGCGCCTCCGAGCCGCCGACCGTCGAGAACACCCTCGTCGCCCTCGAGCGGGCGGGTCGCGAGCTGCGCCGGGTGAGCGCCGTCTTCTTCACCGTCGCCGCCTCCGACCGCACCCCGCTCACCGACGCTCTGGAGGCCGAGCTCGCTCCGCTGCTCTCCGCCCACAGCGACGCGATCAGCCTCGACCCGCGCCTGTTCGCCCGGCTCCGAGCCCTCGCCGAGCAGTCGCCGGAGCTCGATCTCGACGCCGAGACGGCCTACCTCCTCGAACGCAGGATCACGGGGTTCGAGCGCTCCGGCGCGCTCCTCGACGACGCGGGGAAGGCACGGCTCGGCGAGCTGAACGAGCAGCTCTCCACCCTGACCACGCGCTTCGAGAAGGACCTGCTCGCCGAGTCGAACGACCGGGCCGTCCTCCTCGACGACGTCGCCGGCCTCGACGGCCTCGACGAGTCCGACGTCTCGGCCGCCGCGCGCGCCGCCGCCGACCGCGGGGTCGACGGCTGGCTGATCACCCTGCCCCTCTACTCCGGCCACCCCTGGCTGGCGCGTCTGCGCGACCGCGGCGTCCGCGAGCGCGTGCTGCGCGCCTCCACCGGCCGCGGTGCGGAGGGCGGGCAGCACGACACCACCGCGACTCTGCAGCGGATCGTCGCGCTGCGGGCCGAGCGCGCAGCCCTGCTGGGAGCGGCCTCGCACGCCGAGTTCGTGATCTCGGGCCAGACCGCGGGCTCGCCGGAGCGCGTCCTGTCGCTGCTGCACGAGCTCGCCGCTCCCGCCGCCCGGAACGCGAGGATCGAGCTCGAGCGGATGCAGGCCTCCGCCGATGCCGAGCAGGACGCCGCCGGATCGCCGCGCTTCACGATCGAGGCGTGGGACCGCGCCTACTACGAGGAGCGCGTGCGGTCGGCGAGCTACTCCGTCGACTCCAGCGCGCTCCGTCCCTTCTTCGAGCTGGAGCGGGTGCTCCGGCACGGCGTCTTCGCCGCCGCCACCGGTCTGTACGGGATCCGCTTCTCGGAGCGGAGCGACCTGGCCGGCTACAGCGAGCACGTGCGCGTGTTCGAGGTGCACGAGGAGGACGGGACGCCGCTGGGCCTGTTCCTGCTCGATCCCTTCACCCGCGACTCGAAGCGCGGCGGGGCGTGGATGAACTCGCTCTCCAGCCGCACCTCGCTGCTCGGCGACTCCGCCGTCGTCGTGAACAACCTGAACCTCTCGGCTCCGGGCCCGGGCGAGCCCGCCCTTCTCAGCCTCGACGAGGTGGAGACTCTCTTCCACGAGTTCGGCCACGCCCTGCACGGCCTGTTCGCGAGCACGCGGTACCCGCGTTTCGCCGGTACCGCGGTGTTCCGGGACTTCGTCGAGTTCCCGAGCCAGGTGAACGAGACATGGGTGCTTCACCCCGGGCTCCTCGCCGAGTACGCCCGCCACGTCGAGACCGGCGAGGCGCTGCCCGCGGGGACCGTCGAGCGCCTCGAGGCGTCCGCGCTGTGGGGCGAGGGCTTCGCGACGAGCGAGTACCTGGCGTCCGCCCTGCTCGATCTCGCCTGGCACTCCCTGCCGGCCCCGGTCGAGCCGCGCGACGCGGCCGCCTTCGAGCGCGACGTGCTCGACGCCGCCGGCCTCCTCCTCCGCGCCGTGCCGCCCCGCTACCGCAGCACGTACTTCGCGCACGTCTTCTCCGGCGGCTACTCCGCGGGCTACTACTCCTACATCTGGAGCGAGATCCTCGACGCGGACACGGTCGAGTGGTTCGAGGAGAACGGCGGCCTGGACCGCTCGGCGGGCGAGCGCTTCCGCCGCGGGGTGCTCGAGCTCGGCGGCTCCCGGGATCCGCTCGACGCCTACCGCGCGTTCCGCGGGCGAGATGCGCGGACCGAGCCGCTGCTGGCGCGCCGCGGCCTCCTCTAGCGGCGCCGGGGGACGAGCCAGGCGAGGAGGACGAGTCCCACGACCAGGCCCCAGAAGGCCGAGCCGATCCCCGCGATGGTCGTGCCGGAGGCGGTGACCAGGAGCGTCGCCGCCGCCGGCAGCCGCAGCCGCGCGTCCTCGACGGCGGCCTGCACCGCCGACACGAACACGCCCAGCAGCGCCAGCCCGGCGACCGCCTCGATCAGCAGCGGGCTCGCGGAGGACACCAGTGCGGCGGCCGCTCCGGCGAACACGCCCAGCACCAGGTACGAGGCGCCCGCCGAGACCGAGGCGACCCAGCGCTGCTCCGGCCGCGGAGACGCCTCGGGACCCGCGGTCAGCGCGGCGCTGAGCGCGGCGTAGTTGATCGGCACTCCGCCGAAGACCGCCGAGATCCCGGAGAGAGCGCCCGTCGAGACGATCCCGGGTCGCGAGTGCGCCGCGTAGCCGAAGCTCGACAGCACCGCGATGCCCGGGATGTTCTGCCCCGCCATGGTGACCACGTACAGCGGCAGGCCGATCCCGACCATCGCTCCGATCTCGAACACGGGCGCGACGAACTGCGGCACGGGGAGCAGCGGGGCACCGGCGAGAGCCGCGCCGTCCGTCACGATCAGCAGCACGATCGCCAGGGCGATCGCGGCCGGCACCGCCCAGCGGGGCAGGAGCCGCAGGAGCAGCAGCCAGAGCAGGATCACCGGCAGCGCGAGCGCGGGGATCTCCACCGCCGCGCGTACCGGCGCCAGCACGAGCGGGAACAGGATGCCCGCGAGCATGGCGTTCGCGAGCGGCCGCGGGATGCGCGCCACGAGCCTCCCGAGCGCCGGCCACAGCCCGGTGACCACCAGCAGAGCGGAAGCGACCAGGAACGCGCCGACCGCGCGGTCGAAGCCGCCGGGAAGAGTCGCGGTCGCGGCCAGCAGGGCGGCGCCCGGCGTGCTCCAGGCGAAGGTCATCGGCACGCGGTAGCGGATGCTCAGCGCGATGCAGAGGACGCCCTGCAGGACGCAGACGGCGAGGAGGCCCGAGGCGGCCTGCGCGTCCGTGGCGCCCACCGCGACCACCCCGGCGAGAACGATCGCGAACGAGCTCGAGAAGCCGGTCAGGGCGGCGACGATCCCGGCGAGCAGCGGCTGGACGATGGCGGAGCCTCCCGGAGGATCGACCGGCACCGAGGCGACCGGACGCACCGTCGGCGCGCTCCGCCAGGTTAGGGAAGCCGGAGCGGCCCGCCCGACGATCCGCCGGGCCAATCGCGGTGAACTGGCGCGGCGGGGCGGGGAGCGACTAGGCGCTCTTCTCCTGGCGACGGGGGGCGTGGGGCACGATCGTCGGAGCCGCGTTGTCGAGCACCGCAGCGCGGGTGACCACGACGCGGGCCACCTCGTCCGAGGAGGGCACCTCGAACATGATCGGGCCGAGCACCTCCTCGAGGATCGCGCGCAGTCCGCGAGCGCCGGTCTGACGCAGGACCGCCAGGTCCGCGATCGCCTCGAGAGCGCCCCGGTCGAACTCGAGCTCGACGCCGTCGATCTCGAACATCCGCTGGTACTGCTTCACGAGCGCGTTGCGCGGCTCGGTGAGGATCTGCATGAGCGCGTCCTGGTCGAGCTGGGTGACCGTCGTGACGACGGGGAGGCGCCCGATGAACTCGGGGATCAGCCCGAACTTGTGCAGGTCCTCCGGGAGGACCTCGCTGAAGATGTTGATCTCGTCCTCTTTGTTGTGCAGCGGGGCGCCGAAGCCGATGCCGCGCTTGCCCGCCCGGGACGAGATGATGTCCTCGAGTCCGGCGAAGGCGCCGGCGACGATGAAGAGGACGTTCGTCGTGTCGATCTGGATGAACTCCTGGTGCGGGTGCTTCCGCCCGCCCTGCGGGGGCACGGAGGCGACGGTGCCCTCGAGGATCTTGAGCAGCGCCTGCTGCACACCCTCGCCCGAGACGTCGCGCGTGATCGAGGGGTTCTCGGCCTTCCGCGCGATCTTGTCGACCTCGTCGATGTAGATGATGCCGGTCTCGGCCCGCTTGACGTCGTAGTCGGCGGCCTGGATCAGCTTGAGGAGGATGTTCTCCACGTCCTCGCCGACGTAGCCCGCCTCGGTGAGGGCCGTGGCGTCCGCGACCGCGAACGGCACGTTGAGGCGCTTCGCGAGGGTCTGGGCGAGGTAGGTCTTCCCGCAGCCCGTGGGGCCGATGAGCAGGATGTTGCTCTTGGCGATCTCGACCTCGTCGTGGATCGCATCGGCGGCGGTGATGGTGTTGCGGGCGCGCACGCGCTTGTAGTGGTTGTACACGGCGACGGCGAGCGTCTTCTTCGCCTGCTCCTGCCCGATCACGTACTCCTCGAGGAAGCCGAAGATCTCCTTCGGCTTCGGGAGGTCGAACTCGTGGCTCGTCTCCTCGCTCGACTCGGAGAGGCGCTCCTCGATGATCTCGTTGCAGAGCTCGACGCACTCGTCGCAGATGTAGACGCCCGGTCCCGCGATGAGCTGCTGGACCTGCTTCTGGCTCTTGCCGCAGAAGGAGCACTTCAGCAGGTCGGCGCTTTCGCCAATACGTGCCACGGGGATGCCCCACTTCCTTGTCGTGCGTCTGTCGTGCGTCGGTCGGGTCGTGCTCCGGAACCCGGGGCTCCGGCGAGTGCGAGCGGGACGGGCCCCCTGGCACTGCTCCGAGCCTAGCCGCTGAGCCGCGGGGGCTCGGCAGGCGGGCCGGATTCGCCGTGCCTTGCGCCTCGGGTGGCGCTTTGCTACGGGAACCGCGGACGCAGAGAGGGGCCGGGCGGCGGATCGCTCCGCCACCCGGCCCCTCCCGGACCACCTACGCCGTGAGAGCCGGCAGGCTCTTGCGGCTGGTGAGCACCTGGTCGATCAGCCCGTACTCGAGCGCGTCGCTCGCGCCGAGGATCTTGTCGCGGTCGATGTCCTTCTTGACCTGCTCGACCGAGCGGTTCGAGTGGTGCGACAGCGTCTCCTCGAGCCACTCGCGCATGCGCATGATCTCGGCGGCCTGGATCTCGATGTCCGAGGCCTGGCCTCCGCCCTGCTGCACGGCGGGCTGGTGGATGAGGATGCGCGCGTTCGGCAGCGCGAGGCGCTTGCCGGGCGTTCCCGCGGCGGTGAGCACGGCGGCGGCCGAGGCGGCCTGGCCGAGCACGACCGTCTGGATGTGCGGGCGGATGTACTGCATCGTGTCGTAGATCGCCGTCATCGCGGTGAAGGATCCACCGGGCGAGTTGATGTACATGACGATGTCGCGGTCCGGATCCTGGCTCTCGAGCACGAGGAGCTGGGCCATGATGTCGTCCGCGGAGGCGTCGTCGACCTGGACTCCGAGGAAGATGATGCGGTCCTCGAAGAGCTTGGCGTACGGGTCCTGGCGCTTGTAGCCGTAGGCCGTGCGCTCCTCGAACGTGGGGAGGATGTAGCGCGAGGACGGTGCGGCTCCGGAGCCGAACGCCGTTCCGCCGAAAATGGGTGTGGTCATTGTCTGTTCCTGATCTCTCGGCGCGTTCGCTGGACTACTCGTCGATGGCGGTACCGCCACCGCCGGCCACGTCGGTCGCCGACGAGCGGATGTGGTCGACGAAGCCGTAGGCGAGGGCCTCCTCGGCGCTGAACCAGCGGTCGCGGTCGCCGTCCTCGTTGACCTGCTCGACGGTCTTGCCGGTCGCCTTGGCGGTGATCTCGGCGAGGCGCTTCTTCATGTCGAGGATGAGCTGCGCCTGGGTCTGGATGTCGGAGGCCGTGCCGCCGAAGCCGCCGTGCGGCTGGTGGAGGAGCACCCGCGCGTTCGGGGTGATGTAGCGCTTGCCCTGGGTTCCGGCGGTGAGGAGCAGCTGGCCCATGGAGGCCGCCATTCCGATGCCCACGGTCACGATGTCGTTCGGGACGAACTGCATCGTGTCGTAGATCGCCATGCCCGCGGTGATGGAGCCGCCGGGCGAGTTGATGTAGAGGTAGATGTCCCGCTCGGAGTCCTCGGCTGCCAGGAGCAGGAGCTTCGCGGCGATCTCGTTCGCGTTCTCGTCGCGCACCTCGGAACCGAGCCAGATGATCCGGTCCTTGAGCAGGCGGTCGAAAACACTGTTGGGCATAACCATGTCGGCCATGTATTGCTCCGTTTCAGTTGTCGCTTCGGAGGCGAATCTATCGGACGCCGCCAGGCCGATCCGGCCGTGTTCGCCGGGGGCGGAGCGGGAGTCGCCCGTGTTCGCCCGGGGCGGACCGGAGCCCTGCAACGGCAGGAGCCGCCCTCCGACGGATCGGGGGGCGGCTCCTGCCGTGCTCGCGGTGACTACTCCGCGGCCGGGATCTCCTCGGCGGGAGCGGCGGCCTTCTTCTTGGCCGGCGCGCGCTTCTTCTTGGGGGCCGGGGCGGGCTCCTCCTCGGCGGCGGGCTCCTCGGCGGCGGGCTCGGCGGGGACCTCGGCGTCGGCGGCGGCCTGGGCCTCCTCCGCGACCTCGGTCTCGTCCGAGGCGACGGCCTCGTCGGAGGCCTCGACGGCCTCGTCGTCGCCGGGGACCGCGGTGAACGCGGTCAGGTCGACAGCGTTGCCCTCGGTGTCGGTGACCTTCGCCTTGCCCAGGACGATCGCGAGCGCCTTGTTGCGGGCGACCTCGCCGACCATCTGGCCGATCTGATTGTTCTCGGACAGGATCTTGATGAACTCGTTCGGCTCCATGCCGTACTGCGCCGCACCCTGGATGAGGTACTGCGTGAGCTCGTCCTGGCTGACCTGGACCTTCTCCTGCTCGACGACGTGGTCGAGGAGGATCTGGGTCTTGAAGGTCTTCTCGCTGGCCTCCTTGACCTCGGCGCGGTGCTCGTCGTCCTCGAGGCGGTTCTCGCCCTCGAGGTGGCGGTGCACCTCGTCCTCGACGAGCCCGGCGGGCACGGGGACCTCGACGAGGGCGAGCAGCGCCTCGACGAGCTTCTCGCGGGCCTCGCCGCCCTGGCCGAAGGTCTTCTGCTGAGCGGCCTGCTCCTTGAGCGACTCGCGCAGCTCGGCGATGGTGTCGAACTCGCTGGCGATCTGCGCGAAGTCGTCGTCGGCCTCGGGGAGCTCGCGCTCCTTGACGGCGGTGAGCGCGACGGCGATCTCGGCCTGCTCGCCGGCGTGGTCGCCGCCGAGCAGCGGAGCGGTGAACGTGGTGCTCTCGCCCGCGGTGAGGGAGTCGAGCGCCTCGTCGATGCCCTCGATCAGCTCGCCCGAGCCGAGCTCGTAGGAGATGGCGTTGGCGGTGTCGACCTCGACGCCGTCGATGGAGGCGACCAGATCGATCTGCGCGAAGTCACCGGTCTTCGCCGGGCGGTCCACGGTGACCAGGGTGCCGAAGCGGCTGCGGAGCTTGTCCAGCTCGGCGTCGACGTCGGCGTCGGTGACCTCGGCCGCCTCGACGGTGAGCTCGATGCCGTCGTAGTCCGGGACGGTGATCTCGGGGCGCACGTCGACCTCGATGGCGAGCTCGAGGTCGCCGGTGAAGTCCTTGTCGCTCGGCCAGGCGACGATGTCCGCCTGCGGGCGGCCCAGGGGGCGCACCTCGGTCTCGCGGACGGCCTCGCGGTAGAAGCCGTCGAGGCCCTCGTTGACCGCGTGCTCGAGCACCGCGGCCTTGCCGACGCGCTGGTCGACGATGGCGGGCGGGACCTTGCCCTTGCGGAAGCCGGGGACGTTGATCTGCTCGGCGATGTGGCCGTAGGCGTGCGTGATGCTGGGGCCGAGCTCGTCCGGGGTGACCGAAATCGCGAGCTTCACGCGGGTCGGGCTCAGCTGTTCTACCGTGGTCTTCACGTGAGGGGATCTCCTGTGCTGGTTGGTGTCGGCGCCGGATGACGGTCGTCACGGGTCGATGTCGTCACGATGAGTACTCGTGGTCGGGGCGACAGGATTCGAACCTGCGACCTCCCGCTCCCAAAGCGGGCGCTCTAGCCAAGCTGAGCTACGCCCCGGATGCGCGGGCCTGGGCACCGTGCGTGAGACTCTCGTCGAGCCGTCCCCGCACGTGCGCTTGCGCGACACGCCGAAATGGCCTTCGCAAGTGTACTGCACCGCGGCAGCGGCGGCCGGAACCGCGCGGCGGCGGCCGACCGGGTGTCCACGGTGCTCGCGCGATGTACTACGCTGTCCTGGTGCCCGGTCGAGAGACCCGGTCGCACCGGTTCGCAGTCGTCAGGCCGCCGATCCGGGGCTGTAGCTTAGTGGTAAAGCCTCTGTCTTCCAAACAGATGATGCGAGTTCGATTCTCGTCAGCCCCTCTCCTCTCGAAGAGCCCCGGATGTCCGGGGCTCTTCGTCGTTCCGGGGCGGTCCCGGGCGTGCTCAGCCGACCGCGCCGCGGTGCTCCTCCGTCAGGGCGAGGTACGAGGCGGCGTTGCGGCGGATGCCCTCGCGCTCCTGCTCCGTCAGCTCCCGCCGCACCCGTCCGGGCACACCCGCCACCAGCGAGCCCGGCGGGACGACCGTCCCCTCGAGGACGACGGCGCCCGCGGCGATCAGCGAGCCGGTGCCGATGACGGCCCCGTTCAGGACGGTCGCGCTCATGCCGACCAGCACGTCGTCCTCGAGGGTGCAGCCGTGCAGCACGGCGTTGTGCCCGACCGAGACGCCGGCGCCGATGACGGCGTCGTAGTCGGCGTCGACGTGGACGACGACGCCGTCCTGGAGGTTGCTGCCGGCGCCGAGCTCGATCCGCGCGTGCTCGGCGCGCAGGACGGCGCCGTACCAGACGCTCGCCCGCTCCCCCAGGCGCACGGACCCGATCACGGTGGCCCCCGGGGCGACCCAGGCGCTGTCCGCGATCTCCGGGGAGCGTCCCCCGGTCAGGGCGAGGACGCGGGCGCCCTCTGCAGGACTCGACGGCATCGGGTTCTCCTCTTCTCCGGTGGTCAGCGCCCGGCGCGCAGGAAGGCGAGGACGGCCAGCACCCGCCGGTGGTCGGAGCCCGAGTCCTCGAGCCCGAGCTTCTGGAAGATCGCGGTCACGTTCTTCTCCACGGCCCCCACGCCGACGAAGAGAGCGGAGGCGATGCCCGCGTTCGTGCGCCCCTGGGCCATCTGCTCCAGCACCTCCCGCTCCCGCGGGGTCAGCGAGGCGAGCGGGTCGCGGTTGCGCTGCAGGAGCGAGGCGACGACCTGGGGGTCGAGGACGGTCCCGCCCGCCGCGACGCGCTCGACGGCGTCGCGCAGCTCCTCCACGGAGGCGACCCGGTCCTTCAAGAGGTAGCCGAGTCCGCCGTCGCCGGAGCCGAGCAGCTCCTGTGCGTAGGTGACCTCGACGTACTGGCTGAGCAGCAGGACCGACACGCCCGGGTAGCGGCGGCGGATCTCCAGCGCCGCGCGGACGCCTTCGTCGCGGAAGGTCGGCGGCATCCGGACGTCGAGCACGGCGACGTCGACCGCGGCCGGGTCCCGCGCCAGATCGGCGAGCAGGGCGTCCGCGTCCCCGAAGGCGCCGACGGAGGCGAACCCCGCGTCCTCGAAGAGGCGGACCAGGCCCTCGCGCAGGAGGACCGAGTCCTCGGCGATGGCGACGCGGATCACGGGCACGCCCTCAGGATAGGACGGCCGGGCGGTACGGGACGTGCACCCCGACCGTGGTCGGTCCACCGACCGGCGACTCCACGCTCAGGATCCCGCGCAGGCCCCGGACGCGCCCGCCGACCCCTTCGAGGCCGTGACCGGCGACAGGCGCCGCTCCGCCGACTCCGTCGTCGACCACCCAGGCGTCGAGCCAGCGCTCCCCCGGAGTGCCGGAGTCGCGGGTGTCGAGATGCACCCGCACCGAACGGGCGCGGGAGTGCTTGGAGGCGTTGGCGAGCAGCTCGGCGACGACGAAGTAGACGCTGCGCTCGACCTCGGGCGGGACGTCCGCCACGGGGTTCTCGGTGAGCACCTCGACCGGCACCGGGCTGAGCTCGGCGAGCGAGTGAACCGCCGCCTCGAAGCCCCGGTCCTGCAGGATCGGCGGCGCCACTCCGCGGGAGAGGGCGCGCAGCTCGTCCAGTGCGGCGCGCACGTGCTCGCGAGCCTCGTCGACCAGCCGCGCGGCGGACTCCGGGTCGGCGGCGAGCCGGTTGCGGGCCGAGGCCAGATCCATCTGGACCCGGATCAGGCGCTGCTGCGGGCCGTCGTGGATGTCGCGCTCGAGCCGACGCAGCGCGCGGTCCTCGGCAGCGACGGCCGCACCGCGGGAGGCGCTCAGCTCGGCGACCTCGCGCTGGAGCGCCTCCGACTCCCACGGGCCGAGCAGGAGGCGGTCGACCAGCCAGTGCAGGAGGGAGAGGCCGCGGGTGGCGAACGGCAGGGTCGAGACGAAGAGGACGGTCGTGGCGACCGTCGCCGCGGCGACCAGTCCCGCCGGCGGCTGCGGGGCGCCCAGCAGAGCGGCTCCGTTCTCGGCCAGCAGGCGGGCCGGACCGGGGGCTCCCGTGAGCGCGGCCGCCACCGTGCCCAGGCCCGCCCAGGTCCACAGCGCGAGGAGCAGTCCGGACAGCAGCGCGAGCACCGGAGCCACGACGAGCGTGTGCAGGAGAGCGAGCCAGTAGTGCCCGTCGATCACCGGACCGTAGAGGGCGAAGGTCGACGGGGTGACGGAGGAGGGCGGTCGCCGCCACTGCGGCCGGGGGACGGCGGGCCGTCCGGCCAGCAGGTCGAGGCCGACGGCGGCCCGCGAGAAGAAGCGCGCCGTGTAGAGGGCGGCGGGCAGGAACACCAGACCGATCAGGACTCCGACGAGCCCGAGCGCGACGGCCAGCGCGACACCGGCGCAGAAGGCGCCGAGCAGGGCGACCGGGATCGCGGCGACCAGTGCGAGCACCTCCCGGGGCAGTCCGCGCCACAGCCGGAGGTAGGCGCGCGCAGCCTCGCCGAGGGCCGTCGATGCTCCACTCATCCGCGCCTCCCGTCCGCTCCCGCCGCCGCCGCGACCCGGTCGAGCGTACCGGCGGCACGGCTCCGGGCGCCCGGGGGGAAGCCCCCGTGACACCCCTCCACGACCGAGGTGAGCCTGTCCTTCGCCCGACTGAGCCGAGCCTGCGCTTCCTTGCGGCGCCGAGGGATCTGCGTACTGTTGACGATCAGTCACCCCCTCTCGAAAGGACCAGACGATGTCCACCACGTCCGTCACGTCGCTCACCTCGTCGAACCCGGATGTCGCATCCGGAGTCGCCCAGTTCCTCAGCCCCGTCGTCGTCGAGATGACCGCGCTCGCCGTCAACGGCAAGCAGGCGCACTGGCACGTCCGCGGTGCCAACTTCATCGGCGTCCACGAGCTGCTCGACGCGATCGTCGGCCGCGCCATCGAGTGGGCCGACCTCGCCGCGGAGCGCGTCGTCGCCCTCGGCCTCCCGGTCGACGCCCGCATCCAGACCGTCGCCTCGGCGACGCGGTCCGAGCCCCTCACCCCCGGCTTCCAGCGCTCCGAGAACGCGATCGTCGAGATCATCCGCCAGATGGACACCGCCATCGCGACCGTCAACACGGCGATCGCGGAGCTCGCCGAGATCGACGCGAGCAGCCAGGACGTCGCGATCGAGATCGGCCGCGGCCTCGAGAAGGACCGCTGGTTCCTCTTCGCCCACGTCAGCGAGAGCTGAGCACCACGCCTCGACCGGCCCGCGGATCCTCGGATCCCGCGGGCCGTCGTCGTTCCCGGGCCCGTCCGCGCGATCCGGAGCAGCCGGAGTCGCGTCGGGCGCGGGTCAGCCGCCGTGCGTGAAGCGGCCCGCCAGGAGGGTCGCGGCGACCGGCATGGATCGGAGGGCTCCCGCATCGGCGGCGAGCGGATCGCGGTCGACCACCACGAGATCGGCGGGATCGCCGGCCGCGGGCGTGAGCCGGCGCACCCGGGTCGAGGCGACGATCGCCTCCTCGACGCTCACCCGCTGCTCCGGATGCCAGGGCTCGTCGCCCGGCAGCGCCCGCGCGACCGCGGCCGAGATCGCGACCCACGGGTCGAGCGGAGCGACCGGAGCGTCCGAGCCGAGCACCACGCGGGCCCCGGAGTCGAGCAGCGAGCGCAGCGGGAACGCCCGGCCGGTCCGTCCCGGCCAGTACCGCTCCGCCACCTCGCGGTCGTCGAGCGCGTGCGCGGGCTGCACTCCGGCCTCCACGCCGAGCGCGGCGAACCGCGGAAGGTCGGTCTCCGCGAGCAGCTGAGCGTGCTCGATCCGGCCCCCGCCGACCCGGCCGAGGGCATCCAGGGCCAGCGTCGCCGCGGCGTCGCCGATCGCGTGCACCGTGGAGCGGATGCCGCCCGCGGCCGCGCGGGCGAGCAGCTCGTCGAGCTCGGCCGGCTCCACGGTGAGCACGCCGTAGCCGTCGTGATCGGCGTAGGGGTGGGTGCAGTAGGCGGTCCTCGTGTTGAGGGAGCCGTCGATCAGGACCTTGAGCGGGCCCATCCGCAGCAGTCCGGCGCCGCCGTCGAGCTCGTCCCCCGTGCGCAGTCCCTCCGCGAGGGCGCGCTCGAGGTGGTCGCGGTAGACGCCGGTGTCGACGCGGAGGGAGCGCGTCCCGCGGGCGACGCGCCGGGGCCAGTCTCCCGCGTTCCAGCGCATCTCGAGGTCGACGACGCCGACCACTCCGCGAGCCGCCGCACGCCGGGCCGCCGCGTCCGCGAGCGCGTCGAGTTCGTCGTCGCCGAGGGCGCCGAGTGCGGTGACGAGCTCGAAGCAGGCGTCCTCGCGCAGCAGCTCGGGCTCGGGAGCGACGGCGTACCGACGGTACGCCGCGGAGTTCAGCCAGGCGCAGTGCAGGTCGCCGCTGATCAGCACGACAGGCCGCTCGGAAGACACGTCGTCCAGGAGCGCGGTCGTCGGCGGCTCCGGCCAGAGCCCGTCCCGGAAGCCGAAGCCGATCAGCGTGCCGGTGCCGGGCTCCTCCGCCAGGCGACGTCGGACCGCGTCCGCTGTTCCCCGGGCCGAGTCCTCCGATGAGACGTCCAGGCGCGGGGCCGTCATCGCCCACTGCGAGAAGTGGACGTGCTCGTCCCAGAGGCCGGGGAGCACCCAGCGCCCGTCGAGGTCGCGCACCTCGTCGCCCGGGGCGGCGGCAGCGTCCGGTCCGACCGCTTCCACGCGGCCGTCGCGCAGGAGGACGGCACCGGGTCGGGACGAGCCGAGGAGGCGGGCGCCCCGCAGCAGGAGACCGCCGGTCATCGGGCGGCCTCGCGGAGCGCGGCGGGGACCGGTCGCGGAGCGCGGGACAGGGGCAGTGCCCCTCCACCGGCGCTCACGACTGGCACACCGGGCACCAGTAGAGCTTGCGCGCGCCGATCTCCTCGAGCAGCACGTTCGTGCCGCAGACGCGGCAGGGCAGGCCCTCGCGCTTGTAGACGTAGTTGCGCTCGGCCCGGCTGCGGACGGCTCTCGAGCGCTCCGTCTTCGTGAGGCCGCGGCGGGTGATCATCATCCCGGTCCGGATGCCGTCCTCGAGCAGGTCCGCCCAGTCGCGCCACAGCTCCTGCGCGAGCTCCAGCGGCACCTGCTTGCCGGGAGTGTGCGGGTCGAGGCCGGCGCGGTAGAGCAGCTCCGCCCGGTAGATGTTGCCGATCCCGCTGACGACGGACTGGTCCATCAGCACCAGTCCGACCGGCGTCGCCGTCCTGCGGAGCCGGTTCACGAAGCGGTCGCGCGCCTCGTCGGAGTCGTCGTCGGCCGGATCCGGACCGAGGCGGGCGAGGAGGGCCTCCACCTGGGCGGGGTCCATCACCTCGCACGCGGTGGGACCGCGCAGGTCGGCGACGGTCTCCTCCGTCATGATGCGCACGCGCACCGCGCCCACGGGCGGCGGGGGGAACTCGTCGAGGTCGGAGTCGGTCTCGTGCTCCGTCTCGGAGAGGCGCACGGCGCGGCGGCGGCGCGGAGCCCCGATGCTGCTGCCGGCCTTGCCGTCCGGGAACAGCGGCGAGACGTGCCCGAGGAAGTCCCACGCGCCGTAGAGGCCGAGGTGGACGTGCAGCGTCAGGTCGCCCTCGAAGCGCAGCAGCAGGTGCTTGCCGACGGCCGTGGACTCGAGGACCTCGCGCCCGTCGAGGAGCGCGGCCCCCTCGGCGAAGCGGCCCTGGGGGCTGCTGGTCGAGACGCGGTGCCCGACGACGTCGCGCTCGAACTGCAGGGCGATCCGGTGGACGGAGTGCCCCTCGGGCACTCAGCGCTCCTTCGCGGCGGAGTCGACGACCCGGCCGGCGATGTCGCCGGTGGCCTCGTACTCGGCGAGCTGCGCGATGCGGCGCACGTGGCGCTCCTCGAAGGTGAAGGGCTCGGCGACGAACGCGTCGATGAAGCCGGTGGCCTCCTCGACGGAGTGCTGGCGCGCCCCGATCGAGATGACGTTCGCGTCGTTGTGCTGGCGGGCCAGCACGGCGGTGCTCAGGTTCCAGACGAGGGCGGCGCGCACGCCCGCGACCTTGTTCGCCGCGATCTGCTCGCCGTTGCCCGAGCCGCCGAAGACGACGCCGAGTGCCTCGACCCCCGCCTCCTGATCGCGCACGACCGCGGCGGCGGCGTTGATGCAGAAGGACGGGTAGTCGTCCAGCGGGTCGTACGACGTGGGGCCGTGGTCGATCACCTCGTGACCGGCGGCGCCGAGGTGCTCGATCAGGTGACGGCTGAAGTCCAGCCCTGCGTGGTCCGTGGCGATGTGGATGCGCACGAGAGAACTCCTCCGGAAGAGCCGTCTGGGGCCCGCGGTGCCCGGGCCGGGAGCCAGAGTACCGCGGGTCGGCTCAGTCGAACCGCGGGTCGCGGGTCCGCGAGCGCTTGAGCTCGAAGAAGCCGTCGAAGGAGGCGGCCGCGACGATGCCGTCCCAGAGCGTCAGCGCCTGCTCCCCCCTCGGGATCGGCGAGATGACGGGGCCGAAGAAGGCGACGTCGCCGATCGCGATGACCGGGGTGCCGACGTCCTGGCCGACCCGCTCGATCCCGTCGAAGTGGGAGGCGCGCATCGGCTCGTCGTACTCGTCCGAGTCGGCGTACGCGGCGAGCTCCGCGGGCAGCCCGAGCTCGGCGAGCGACTCGGCGATCACCGCGTCGGTGTCCGTGCGGCCGCCCGGATGGATCCGGGTTCCGAGCGCGTCGTAGAGCGGCTTCACGTGCTCGCGGCCCTCGCGCTCGGCGACGGCGGCGACCAGGCGCGTGTAGCGCAGCGCGCGCGGGAGGAAGGCGCGGTACGAGTCGTCCACGTCCTTGTCCTCGTTGAGGACGGCGAGGCTCATGATGTGCCACTGCACGTCGAGGTCGCGGGCGGGGGTCACCTCGTCCACGAATCGCGAGGTCATCCAGGCCCACGGGCAGGAGGGGTCGAACCAGAAGTCCACAGAGGTCATGGGGACACGGTACGCCGCTCGCCGCGGCCGCGTCCGCGCTCCCCGGCGGCTCCGCAGGATCGACCTCACGGGGACTCCACGGCGGGTCCCGGCAGCCCTAGGGTGGATCGGCGGCGCCCCCACCCCGGCGCCCGCGGCAGCGCCCGAGACGAACGGATGGAGCACCCCCGTGCCAGGAGACAACCTCACCCGGAGCGAAGCGCAGGAGCGCGCCTCGCTGATCCGGGTCCACGACTACGACATCGCCCTCGACCTGACCCGTGGCGCCGAGACCTTCCTCAGCACGACCACCGTGCGCTTCTCCGCCACCGAGGGCGCCTCGAGCTTCATCGACGCCGTCACGGGCACCGTCCACTCCGTCACCCTCAACGGCGCGGAGCTCGACCCGGCCGACGTGGCCGACGGCGTCCGCATCCGCCTCGAGTCCCTGGCCGCGGACAACGAGCTCACCGTCGTCGCCGACGCGCTCTACACCAACACCGGCGAGGGCCTGCACCGCTTCGTCGACCCGGTCGACGGCGAGGTGTACCTCTACTCGCAGTTCGAGGTGCCCGACTCCCGCCGCGTCTTCGCGGTGTTCGAGCAGCCGGACCTCAAGGCCGAGTTCCGCTTCACCGTCACCGCGCCCGCGCAGTGGCGGGTCGTGTCGAACCAGCCCACTCCCGAGCCGGTCCCGGCGGGCGAGGGGATCGCGACCTGGAGCTTCGAGCCGACCCCGCGCATCTCCTCCTACATCACGGCCGTCGTGGCCGGCCCCTACGTGGTGGAGACCGACTCGCTCGTCTCCTCCGACGGCCGCACCATCCCGCTGGGGGTCTTCGCCCGGGCCTCGCTCGCGCCCTTCCTCGACGCCGACTACGTGTTCGAGAAGACGAAGCAGGGCTTCGCCTTCTACGAGGAGAAGTTCGGCGTCCCGTACCCGTTCGCGAAGTACGACCAGCTGTTCGTCCCCGAGTTCAACGCGGGCGCGATGGAGAACGCGGGAGCGGTGACCTTCACCGAGACCTACGTGTTCCGCTCGAAGGTGACGGACGCGATCAAGGAGCGCCGGGTCGTCACGATCCTCCACGAGCTCGCCCACATGTGGTTCGGCGACCTGGTCACGATGAAGTGGTGGAACGACCTCTGGCTCAACGAGTCGTTCGCCGAGTACGCCTCCACTCTCGCCACCGCGGAGGCGACGGAGTGGACCGAGGCGTGGACCACCTTCGCCGCGATGGAGAAGAGCTGGGCCTACCGTCAGGACCAGCTCCCCTCGACCCACCCGATCGTCGCGACCATCACCGACCTCGAGGACGTCCAGGTCAACTTCGACGGCATCACCTACGCGAAGGGCGCGTCGGTCCTCAAGCAGCTCGTCGCGTGGGTCGGCGAGACGGAGTTCCTCGCGGGCGTCCACGAGTACTTCGTCAAGCACGCGTTCTCGAACACCGAGCTGCGCGATCTGCTGGTCGAGCTCGAGGCCACCAGTGGGCGCGACCTCACCGAGTGGTCGGCGCAGTGGCTCGAGACGGCGGGCGTGAACACGCTCCGCCCGGAGATCGCGGTCGACGAGAGTGGATCCATCGCGTCGTTCGCGATCCTGCAGAGCGCGGTCGAGGAGTACCCGACGATCCGCCCGCATCGCCTCGCGATCGGCCTGTACGACTTCGAGGGCGAGCGCCTCGTCCGCGTCGACCGCCTCGAGCTGGACGTCGACGGGGAGCGCACCGAGGTGCCCGAGCTGATCGGCCGCACCCGTCCGGCGCTCGTGCTGCTCAACGACGACGACCTCGCCTATGCGAAGGTCCGCCTCGACGAGGCCTCGCTCGCCGTGGCCGTCGAGCACCTCGCGAGCATCGAGAGCCCGCTGGCCCGCTCGCTGGTCTGGGGCTCGGTCTGGGACTCGACCCGGGACGCCGAGTCGGCGCCGCGCGACTTCGTCCGCCTCGTCCTGGGCAACATCGCCACCGAGACCGAGTCCACGACCCTCCGGACGGTGCTCAACCAGCTCATCTCCACCGCCACCCAGTACGTCGCTCCGGAGTACCGGGCCGAGGTCGTCGAGGAGGCGGGCGATCAGCTGTGGACGCTCGCGCAGAGCGCCGAGCCGGGCAGCGACGCGCAGTTCCAGTTCGTCAAGTTCTTCGCCGCGATCGCGTCGACCCCGGCGCACCTCGAGGCCGTACAGGCGCTGCTCGACGGCTCGACCGCGCTCGACGGCCTCGACATCGACACCGACCTCGGCTGGGAGCTGCTGATCGCTCTGGTCGCCGGCGGGCGGGCCGACGCGGGCGACATCGACGCGGCGCTCGCCTCGGACAACACGGCGACCGGCCAGCAGTCGGCCGCGCACGCCCGTGCCGCGCTGCCGACCGCGGAGGCGAAGCGCGCGGCCTGGGACTCGGTCACGGCCGACGACTCGGCGCCGAACACGATCGTCCGCTCGACGGGCCTGGGCTTCCAGCGCGCCGCCGACCCGCATCTGCTCGACGCGATGGTGCCGGTCTACTTCGACGCCCTCCGCTCCCTCTGGGAGTCGAAGAGCTACAAGATCGCCGAGTACCTGGTCGTCGGCTTCTACCCGGCCGCCACGCCCTCGCGGGAGATCGTCGACGCCACCCGCGCGTGGCTCGACGCGAACCCGGAGATCCCGGCGCTGCGCCGTCTCGTGATCGAGAACCTGGCCGGCGTGGAGCGCGCGCTCCGCGCCCAGGAGCGGGACGCCCGGGGCTGACCCGGAGCGGTCCGGTCCCCCGGCGCTCGGCGCTGCGGGACCGGACGGCGCTCGCCGCGCCTCCGGCGCCTAGCGCTGCGGGACAGAGCGGCGCTCCGGCCCGTCGTAGGCGGACAGCGGCCGGATGAGCGCGTTCGAGCCCCGCTGCTCGATCACGTGGGCGGTCCAGCCCACCACGCGCGCCGCGACGAACAGCGGCGTGAAGATCTCGGTGTCGAACCCCATCAGCCGATAGGCGGGGCCGGACGGGTAGTCGAGGTTCGGCAGGATCCCCGTCCGCTCGGCCATCGCCTCGGCCAGAGCGTCGTAGAGCTCGATGAGCTCGCCGGCCCCCTCGTGCTCGGCGAGCCGCCGGAGAGCGGCGTCCATGGTCGGCACCCGCGAGTCGCCGGACTTGTAGACCCGGTGGCCGAACCCCATGACCTTCCGGCGCTGCCCGAGAGCCTCGGCGAGCCACTCGCGGGACCGCCGGTCCGCCTCCGGTCCGGTCCCGACCTCGTCGAGCACGTGCAGCACGGCCTCGTTCGCCCCGCCGTGGAGCGGGCCCTTGAGCGCTCCCACGGCGGCGGTCACCGCGGAGTAGACGTCCGACAGTGTCGACGTCACGACGCGGGCCGTGAAGGTCGAGGCGTTGAAGGAGTGCTCGGCGTAGAGCACCAGGGAGACGCGGAACGCGTCGACGACGACCGGCTCCGGCACCTCGCCGAAGGTCGTCCACAGGAAGTTCTCGGAGTAGTCGAGGTCGTCGCGCGGCTCGATCGGCTCGAGACCGCGCAGGCGGCGCTGGGCGTAGGCGACGATCGCGGGCAGCGCCGCCCAGAGCCGCACGGAGCGCTCCAGCACGGCCTCGGGAGCGTCGGCGTCCGCATCCTCGTCGAGGGCGCCCAGGACGCTCACCGCCGTCCGCACCACGTCCATCGGATGCGCCGACAGCGGCAGCAGGTCGATCACGGTGCGCACCTCGGGGGCCAGGCCGCGGTGGGACCGCTCCACGGCGGCCAGCCCGGCCGCCTCCTCCGCAGTCGGGAGCTCGCCGTGCCAGAGCAGCCAGGCCACGTCCTCGAACGAGGTCCCCGCCGCGAGCTCCTGCACGGGGTAGCCGCGGTAGAGCAGTGAGTTCGACGCCGGGTCGACCTTCGAGACGGCCGTCGTGTCGACGACGACCCCCACGAGTCCCTTGCGGATGTCCTGATCGGTCGTGCTCATCCTTCGCTCCTTCGCGAGAGGCGGGCGGCGGCGCCGGGGGGCGCCGCCGGTTCGTGCGGGTCGGCGCGCTCAGGCGCCGTAGTGGTCGGCGAGCGAGAAGTCGAAGACGCTCTCGTCGAAGCGGCTGTAGGACGCGTAGTCGAGGAGCTCGTAGAGCTCGGCGCGCGTCTGCATGCCCGGGACCTCCGAGCGGAGCGACCCCTCGGCCTTGAGGGCGTCGAGCGCCCGCATCGCGGCCCCCATCGCGATCCGGAGCAGCGAGACCGGGTGGATCACGACGTTCACGCCGACGTCGGCGAGCTGCTGCGCGGTGAACAGCTCGCTCTTGCCGAACTCGGTCATGTTGGCGAGGATCGGCACGTCGATCGCGGCGCGCACGGCCTCGAACTCGGACAGGTCGCGCATCGCCTCGGGGAACACCGCGTCGGCTCCGGCGTCGACGAGGCGCTTGGCGCGGTCGATCGCGGCAGGCAGGCCGTCGAGGGCGCGGATGTCGGTGCGGGCCATGATCACCAGATCGGAGTCGCGGCGCGCGTCGACGGCCGCCGCGATCCTCCGCACCGACGTCGCCTCGTCGACGACGGCCTTGCCGTCCAGGTGCCCGCAGCGCTTGGGGTTCACCTGGTCCTCGATGTGCAGCCCCGCCACTCCGGCGTCCTCGAGCATCTGCACCGTGCGCGCGACGTTCAGCGGCTCGCCGAAGCCGGTGTCCGCGTCGACGAGGACCGGGAGGTCGGTCAGGCGCGCGATCTGCTGCGAGCGGCCGGCCACCTCGCTGAGCGTGGTGAGCCCGATGTCCGGGAGCCCCAGCTCGGCCGAGAGCACGGCGCCCGAGACGTAGATCCCGTCGAAGCCCTTCGCCTCGATGAGGCGCGCGGAGAGCGGAGTGAACGCGCCGGGCAGCTGCAGCAGCTCGCCCGAGGCGAGGCGCTCGCGGAAGAGGCGGCGCTTCTCGGCGGGAGTCCGGGTGGAGTGGAGCATCGGGCGTCCTTCCCAGGGCGGTGTCCGGGTCCGAGCGGACCCGCTTCGAATCTATACGCGCTCGGGGCCCGTGCACCCGACTCGGAGGGAGGCGTCCCGTAGCCTGGAGCGGTCATGCTGCTTCTTCAGACCTCCACCCCGGACCCTGTCGCCGCCACCGTCTCCTTCTTCGAGTCCGAGCCTTTCTGGAAGGTGGTCGCGATCCTCGGGATCGTGCTGGGCGCGCTGCTGGTGCGCGTCATCGCCCACTTCATGATCGGCCGCGTCGTCGACCAGATCGTGTCGGGAGTGAAGCGCCGCCAGCGGGTCGAGGACACCCAGTCGATCGCCGCGTCGCCGCTCGCGGCCGTGCGGGTCGTGCAGCGCACGCGCACGCTCGGGTCGATCCTCAACAACCTGAGCTCGATCCTGATCGTCGTGATCGCCCTGGTGATGATCGTGACGACCATCGACAAGGACCTCATCGGCTCCTTCGCCCTGCTGACCGCCGCCCTCGGCGCGGGCCTGGGCTTCGGCGCTCAGAACATCGTGAAGGACGTCCTGAACGGACTGTTCATGGTCGCGGAGGACCAGCTCGGGGTCGGCGACGTCGTCGACACGGGGCAGGCGACGGGCGTGGTCGAGTCGGTCGGCGTCCGTGTGACGCAGATCCGCGACGTCAACGGGACCCTCTGGTTCGTCCGGAACGGCGAGATCGTCCGGGTCGGGAACATGTCGCAGGGCTGGTCGCGCGTCATCGTCGACCTGGCCGTGCCCTACGAGACGGATCTCGAGCAGGTGCAGTCCACGGTCCTCGCCACCGCGAACGAGCTGGCGGCGAGCAGCCGCTGGCGGGCCCGGATCATCGACAAGCCGGAGCTCTGGGGCCTGGAGTCCATCGCCGACGACGCCCTGGTCATCCGGGTCGTCGTCAAGACCCGCACCACCGCGAAGGACGACGTCGCCCGCGAGCTGCGCCTGCGCCTGAAGAGGTCGCTCGACGCGCTCGACGTGAAGCTCCCCTCGCTGGCCACCGTCGTCCTCGAGGGCTTCGAGGGAGCGACCAGCGTCGGAGGCGCCAAGCCGCCGCGGACCACGCCCTCCCCCACGATCAGCACCGAGCACGGCAAGCCCGTGCGGCTCCCCCGGGCGCTGCGGCGCGGGAGCGGAACGCCACCTCAGGACGGCGGCGGCACCTCCGGTCCGACGGGACCGCGCTCGTGAGCGGCCTGCAGATCGGCGGAACTCCTCCGCTGCGCAGCTTCTGGGAGCACCTCGGCGGTCGGCCGACGTTCGAGCGACTCGTCCGTCGGTTCTACGAGGGCGTCCGCGAGGACGAGGTGCTCTGGCCGATGTACCCCGAGCACGACCTCGAGGGCGCGATCCAGCGCCTCACCGGCTTCCTCGAGCAGTACTGGGGCGGACCGGGCACGTACAGCGAGGAGCGCGGGCACCCGCGCCTGCGGATGCGGCACCAGCCCTTCCGGATCAACCCCGAAGCCCGCGACCACTGGCTCCAGCACATGCGGACCGCCGTCGACGATCTCGAGCTCGCTCCGGCCGATGACGCCCTGCTCTGGGACTACCTGGAGCGCGCCGCCCACGCGATGGTGAACACCTTCGAGGAGTAGCCGCTCAGCCCGGGGTGCGGACCAGCACGTGCCCGCGGCGCGAGGTGAGCCGGCGCCAGGCGCCGCTCTCGAGCAGGGCCACGGGGTCGTCGGCGCCGAGGAACCCGAGCGCGAAGAGGGCGAACGCCGCTCCCGCGGGGACGTCCTCGAGGCCGACGAGCGGTCGGCCCCAGACGCTCGAGCGCACGCGTCCGACGATCTGCTCGCCCGTCTCGGAGCCGACGGCCGCCGCGATCTCGTCGATCCCCTCGCGCGCCACACGCTCCAGGAAGCCGGGGTCCACGGGCTCGCGCCGGGCCCAGCCGCCGCGGGGCGGGGAGACACCCGCCCAGGGCCCCGCCGTCGCGTCGTCGCCGTCGGGCAGCACGACCGGCTTGCCGTCCGCTCCGCCCGGCTCCCACTGCAGCCGGGCGAGACGGTCCGACAGCGCTCGGATCGGCACGACCCGGTCGAAGCCGGTGGGCTCGTCGAGCGCGAAGACGCGCAGGCCCAGCACGGTCGCGGAGCGGTCCAGCAGACCGCGGGGCTGGAGGATCGGGGTGTAGGCGGCCAGCACGTGGTCGTCGGCGAGGAGCCGGACCGCACCGTCCTCGACCCGAGCCGAACGGCCGAGGAAGACGCGCAGATCCGACAGGCTCGGCGGATCCGCCAGGGAGAAGGACGAACTCATCGCGTCGATAAACTTACCCGAGGCCGTTCGCCCCACCGACCGACACCCCGGAGGTACCGTGCCCGATCCCCTGTCCTCGTTCCTCACCGCGCTCGACCTGACGGACACCGGCGCCCGCACCAGCGAGGACATCTCGACGGGTCCCTCGCAGTGGATGCCCGAGGGGCGGGTCTTCGGCGGCCAGGTCCTCGCACAGTCGCTCATCGCAGCCGGTCGCACCGTCGAGGGGCGCTCCGTGCACTCGATGCACGGGTACTTCCTCCGCCCCGGGGACGTCTCCCTGCCGATCACGTTCTCGGTCGACCGGATCCACGACGGCCGCTCCTTCTGCACGCGGCGGACGCAGGCCTACCAGAACGGCCGCCCCATCCTCTCGATGATCGCCTCGTTCCAGACCGAGGACGAGGGCCTCGACCACCAGGCGCCGATGCCGGAGGGGATCCCCGACCCGGAGTCGCTGCCGAGCACCGCCGAGATCCTCGCGGGCGTCGACCACCCGGTCGGCAGCTTCTGGGCCACTCAGCGCCCCTTCGACGTGCGGCACGTCGAGCAGCCGGTCTACCTCCGGGCCGACCCCGAGCGGGTCGCGCACCAGAGCGTGTGGATGCGCTCGCTCGGACCGCTGCCGGACGATCCGATGCTGCACCGCGCCGCCCTCGCCTACGCGAGCGACTACACGATCCTCGAATCCACGCTCCGCCGGCACGGCGCGGCCTGGACGACGCCCGGCCTGCGGATCGCGAGCCTCGACCACGCGATGTGGTGGCACCGCCCCGCGCGCGTGGACCAGTGGCTCCTCTACGTGCAGGAGGCGCCGAGCGCGTCCGGCGGACGCGGACTCTCGCTCGGGCGGATCTACACCCAGGAGGGCGTGCTCGTGGCGAGCGTCGCCCAGGAGGGCATGGTCCGCGTCCCCCTGGGCTGAGCTCAGCCCCGCTTCGAGAAGGTGATGGGCTCCTCGACGTAGGGGCCCCACGCCTCGCGGAGCTCCTCGGGGATGCGCTGGGGCCTGCCCGTCGCGGCGGTGACCAGTACCAGAGTGGTGGCCGCCTTCGTGAAGAGCACCCGCGGGACGACGCCGGCGGGCGAGTAGAGCTCGTAGCAGACCTCGAGGCTCGCGCCGCCGATCCGCCCGATCCACAGCTCCACCTCGATCGGCGCGCGCATGTACGGGATGGGCGCGAGGTACTCGATCTCCTGCCGGGCGATGAGGCTGATCGACTCGGCGCCCGGCCGGGCGTCGAGGACCGCCGTCGCCATCCCGCCGGGCTGCGGCGAGTCCGGTTTCCAGAACGCCTGGATGCGCGCCTCCTCGAGCAGGCGCAGCATCTCGGCGTTGTTCACGTGCGCGTAGGCGTCGAAGTCCGACCAGCGCAGCGGGATGGCGACGTGCAGGCGCATCAGTCGCGGGTGAGCTTGCGGTAGGCGGAGCGGTGCGGCTTCGCCGCGTCCGGGCCGAGGCGCTCGATCTTGTTCTCCTCGTAGGCCTCGAAGTTGCCCTCGAACCAGTACCAGTTGGCCGGATCCTCCTCGGTGCCCTCGTAGGCGAGGATGTGGGTCGCGATCCGGTCGAGGAACCACCGGTCGTGCGTGATGACCACGGCGCAGCCCGGGAATTCGAGGAGCGCGTTCTCGAGGCTGCCCAGGGTCTCGACGTCGAGGTCGTTGGTGGGCTCGTCGAGCAGGAGCAGATTGCCGCCCTGCTTGAGCGTCAGCGCGAGGTTGAGGCGGTTCCGCTCGCCGCCGGAGAGGACGCCGGCCTTCTTCTGCTGGTCCGGGCCCTTGAAGCCGAACTGCGAGACGTAGGCGCGGGAGGGGATCTCGGTCTTCCCGACGGTGATGTAGTCGTGCCCGTCGGAGACGACCTCCCACAGGTTCTTCTGCGGGTCGATGCCGCCGCGGCTCTGGTCGACGTACGAGATGTCGACCGTCTCGCCGATCCTGAGGTCGCCGGAGTCCAGCGGCTCGAAGCCGACGATCGTCTTGAAGAGCGTGGTCTTGCCGACGCCGTTCGGGCCGATGACGCCGACGATGCCGTTGCGGGGCAGGGTGAAGCTCAGGTCGTCGATCAGGACGCGCTCGCCGAACTGCTTGTGCAGCTTCTTCGCGTCGATGACCTGGGAGCCCAGGCGGGGGCCGACGGGGATGACGATCTCCTCGAAGTCGAGCACGCGCGTCTTCTCGGCCTCCGCTGCCATCTCCTCGTAGCGCGCCAGGCGCGCCTTCGACTTGGCCTGGCGGCCCTTGGCGTTGCTGCGCACCCAGTCGAGCTCGGTGGTGAGGCGCTTGGCGAGCTTGGCGTCCTTCTTGCCCTGGACCTCCAGGCGGGCGCTCTTCTTCTCGAGGTACGTCGAGTAGTTGCCCTCGTAGGGGTAGAGGTGGCCGCGGTCGACCTCGGCGATCCACGCCGCGACGTTGTCGAGGAAGTACCGGTCGTGGGTGACGGCGAGCACGGCGCCGGGGTACTTCGAGAGGAACTGCTCGAGCCAGAGCACGCTCTCGGCGTCGAGGTGGTTGGTGGGCTCGTCGAGCAGCAGCAGGTCGGGCTTCTGCAGGAGGAGCTTGGTGAGCGCCACGCGGCGCTTCTCGCCACCCGAGAGGTTGGTGACGAGGGAGTCCCCCGGCGGGGTCCGCAGGGCGTCCATCGCCTGCTCGAGCTGCGAGTCCAGGTCCCAGGCGTCGGCGGCGTCGATCGCCTCCTGCAGGGTGCCCATCTCGGCGAGGAGGCTGTCGAAGTCCGCGTCCGGGTCGGCCATCGCGAGCGAGATCTCGTTGAAGCGGTCGATCTTGCCCTTGATCTCGCCCACGCCCTCCTGGACGTTCTCGAGCACCGTCTTGGTCTCGTCGAGCTCGGGCTCCTGCATCAGGATGCCGACGGTGTAGCCCGGGCTCAGCCGCGCCTCGCCGTTGCTCGGCGTGTCCAGCCCCGCCATGATCTTCAGGATCGTCGACTTGCCGGCGCCGTTGGGCCCGACCACGCCGATCTTCGCTCCCGGAAGGAACGACATGGTCACGTCGTCCAGGATCAGCTTGTCACCGACCGCCTTCCGCGCGCGCACCATCGAGTAGATGTATTCAGCCATACCCAGTCCTCAAGTCCGTCGGTCTGCGCGGAGTCGCCTCGCCCGCCGGTCCCCTGCTCCGCGCGGAGGCGCTGACGCAGGCTCGGACCGGGGCGGGACGCCGGGCCCCGGCCGACGCGGTGCGCGGGCCGCGGGACCGTCCGCACCAGACGAGGATAACGGGAACTCGCCGGTCCGCGTCGGAGGGACCGCCGCTGACGAGATCCGCCCTCCGCTCCGGCCGGAGCCGGTGGGGAGGGCGGATCTCGTCAGCGGCCGACGGTGCGGATCAGCTGCAGGGCGTCAGGCGCTCCACCGCCTCGGACAGCGTGTCGGTGCTGCCGAGCAGGATCACCTGAGTCGCCTTGGACGCGGAGATGTCGGCGAGGACCGCCCGGGGCACGCAGGTGGGCTGGACCGCGAAGAGCGGGCTCCCGGTGAAGCCCGCCGCCGTGGCGCCGGCCAGGGCGTCGGGGAACTTCTCACCGGTCGCGAGGTAGACGGTCTCCGCCGAGGTGAAGGCCGCCTTGTTCAGCTTCTCCGAGGTGTCGTACCGGTCGGTCCCGCCGATGCGGGTGATCGACGGGCCCGTGATCGAGCGCTCGATGCCGTCGCTGACCGAGAGCGAGGATCCCGCGATGGTCAGCGTCCTGATCTTGAGGCCGCTGATGATCTGCTGGGTGAGGGGGTCCACCGTGGAGCCGGTGCCGTTGGTCAGCACCACCGGAGCGTCCTTCGCGCCGGCCGCGGCGCTGGCGCTCAGAGCATCGGGGAACTTCTCGCCCGTCGCCAGCCAGGCCCTCGAGGAGCCGGCGGGGAAGGCGTACTGCAGGATCTTCTTCGACGTGTCGTAGCGGTCGACTCCGCCGAGGCGCGTGATGTTCCTGTTGGTCGCGTACCCGGCCAGGTCGCTGTAGACCTGGCTGCCGACGCTGAGCTCGGAGCCGACGACGACGATCTTCGCGGGCTTGAGGCGCGTCAGCTCGGTGCGGACGACCTGGCTCATCGAGTCGCGGTCGACCAGGAGCAGCGGCCCGCCCGCCGTGGCCGCGGCGGGTCCGGCGCTGAGCGCGTCCGGGAAGTTCTGCCCGGTGGCGACGTAGACGACGGGGACGTTCGCCGGGAAGGTGCGCTTGGACACCTCGACCGCGGTGCCCTGACGGTCGGAGCCCGAGATGCGCGAGACGACCGGCGAGCCGGCGGGCGGAGCCGTCGGAGTAGTGGTCGGCGCGGGCGTCACCGGCGGGGTGGTCGCGGTGGCCGTGGGCGTCGGGGTGACGGGCGGGGTGGTGGGTCCGCTTCCGGTCACGCGGACCGCGGCGTCCGATGTGATGGTCGCTCCGCGGGGCTGCTGCACCCTGCCGTTGCTGACGCCGGTGACCTGGAGCAGGCTGCTCGCGCGGTCCTTGTAGGCGTCGTAGGCGCTGGAGGGGATCGTCACGGTGACCTTGGACTGGTCGTTGTCCGCGGTCACCTGGGCGGGGATCCGCTCGGTCCTGCTGGATCCGACGTACGCGGCGAGTCCCTGCAGGTCGTAGAAGCCGGGCTGGTTGGACTCGAGGACGACGGTGTCGCCGCCCTTGACCTCCGGCACCTCGGCGGCGTTGCTGTACGCGAAGTACGCGGCGCTGCGCTGGAGCGTCTGCGCGGTCCCGCTGAGGTCGACCCCGCCGACGCCGCCGCTGCCGGAGGCTCCCGCGACGGAGAGGGTGGCCGACGTGGTCAGCTCGTAACCGCTGTCGACCGGCTGGCCGATCGGCTCCCGGGGGTTCTTGATCGGCTGCTTCTGCGCGGTGATCTGCAGAGCGACGGTCCCGCCGCCGAACGAGGCGAGGGGCTGCTTCAGGTCGATGCGGAAGCTGCGGCTCCCGGATGCGAGGTTCGCCGAGCCGACCAGGTCGTAGTCCCCGATCGCCCAGTTGTAGGTCGTGAACGCCGGGTAGGAACCCGTCGGCCGAGCGGAGTCGGACAGCGTGACGTCGAGCCCGGTGACGTCGCCCGCGACGGGACTGATCTGGGCGGCCGAGAACGTCTCGGTGGTCGACCAGTTGTAGGGGCTCGTCAGAGCGACCATCCGGCTCTCCGCGGCGGCGGCCGCTCCGGCTCCTGTCGTCACTCCGAGGACGACGGCTGCCGTGCTCGCTACCGCGAGGGCGGTGCGCATCCACCTCGCTCGCGTCGTCGTCTGCGGTCGGGATGTGGTCATGGCGAGTTCCCCCTCGTCGTGGTCCTCGTGCCGAGCGCTCCCGTCGGCACGTCCGACCCTGTGCCCGCGCCGGGGCACACGTGTCGGTCAGGGCAGCCTAACCGTGCGGAGCAGCCTTCAGGGGAGGGCGGGACGGCGCCGACCGCCTCCCCCGCCGGCCGCCCCGTCATGAGAGTGGGCGTCGATGCTCGGATCCGCACCGGTCGACGTGGTCCTCCGGGCATGGCGGACGGCGCCTCGACCCCTTCGCGACCGAGGGAGGGGGACGGTGTCGAGGATCCTTTCGCCCTTTCCGTCCCCGACCGGGGCGCGGGGTCGAACCGTTGCCGATCGACGCCGGCGCGTCAGCCCTCGATCGGGACGGTCCGGCCGACCAGGCACGCGCCGGTCGCGATCGGTGCCGCGATCACCGCCCGCACCCCGCCGCTCTTCGGGCCGTACTGGCCGATGAGGCACGACTCGCCGAGCTTGACGGAGACCTGCACCGAGTCCGCGTCGAGCCCGACCGAGGTCTCGTCGGCCGTCAGCTGCATCGACTCGCGGGAGAACCCCGCTGCCACGAGCGCGTCGACGACGCTCGAGCCGCTCACCTCCGGATCGGGCTCGGCCGCAGCTCGGAGGGTCTGCTCGAAGACCGGGAGGTTCTGCTCGGTCGTCCCGCCCGGCACGAAGGCGACGGGTGCGGTGGACTCCACGGGTGCCGGCGCCTCGGCCGCGGAGGAGGAGACCACGGGGTCCGGCGCCGACGGCGACGTGCAGCCGGCGAGGCAGACGGCGAGACCGCCGAGCGCGAGCGCGATGCGGGCCGCTCGGTTCCGTGTCACGCCCGGCTCCTCCCGACCGGGACGGCTCTCGCTCCGGTCCCCCGGATCAGAACGGGGTCTCCCCGGATCCTACCGAGAGACCGGGAGCGCCTCCGCCGACGCCCACCGCCACCGGCGGCTCGGGTGCCGCATCGCCGCGGTCGTGGCCCGCCGCTCCCCAGTCCGCCGCCGGGGCGCCCTCACGTGGCGCCTCCTCGCTCCACGCCGGCTCGGCGGCGGGGGCGGGAGCGGAGGCGCGCCCGACGGTCTTCGTGAAGCTGCTGGTCCCCCAGGCGAGGTCGTGCCCGATGCCCTCGGCGGTGAGGACCACGTCGGTGCCGGTCTTGCCTCCCGCCTCCCAGGCCCTCACACCGAGCCGCCCGGTGACGAGGATCCGGTCGCCGCGCGAGAGGGAGGACAGCGCGTTGCCGGCCAGGCCGTTGAAGGCGGTGACGGTGTACCAGTTGGTCGAGACGTCGACCCAGCGCTGCTCCGAGCGGTCGTAGCGCCGCTGCGTCGAAGCGAGCCGGAAGCTGGTCATCGCGGTCCCGCTCGAGGTGTCGATGCTCCGGGGCTCGGTGCCGATGGTCCCGATGACGGTCAGGGTGTCGGTCATGGTCGTGTCCTCTCTACTCCTGCCCCGCCACGGCTGCGACGGGGACGGCGCCCGGGCGGAGGGGGCTGGTACCGCTCGGGCGCCGCAGGGCCAGTGTCGCGACGAAGGGCCCGTCTCCGAGGTGGAGGCGGGCCCTTCTGAGGAGAGGACGAGCGGATCGTCCCCTGTGGAGGAACGTCACGACGCGGTGATGTACCTCGAGTAGGACGTGCGGATCTTGTTCACCTTGGGCAGCGCGACCGCCATGCAGTAGCCCTGGCCCGGGTTCTTCGCGAAGAAGTCCTGGTGGTAGTCCTCGGCCGGGTAGTAGACGCCCAGCGGCGAGATCTCGGTGACGATCGGTCCGTCCCACCACTCGGACGCGCGGTCGCGCGCCGACTCGAACAGCTCCTTCTCCTCGTCGGAGGAGTAGAACATCGCCGAGCGGTACTGCGTGCCGACGTCGTTGCCCTGGCGGTTCAGCTGACGCGGGTCGTGCAGGGTGAAGAAGACGTCGAGGATCACCTGCTCGGGGATGACGTCCGGGTCGAACGTGACGGCGACGGCCTCGGCGTGACCGGTGCGCCCGGAGCAGACGTCCTCGTAGTCGGGCTCGGTCGTGCGGCCGCCGGTGTAGCCGGAGACGACGTCGGTCACGCCGTCGAGGACGCGGTAGACGGCGTCCAGACACCAGAAGCATCCTCCGGCGAGTACGAATGTGCGCATTGCGTGTGACTCACTTCCTGTCGCGTCGACGCGTCCGGGGTGCCGGAGGCGTCAGTCGGTCCAACACGCTCCCCGCCCCCTGCATTCCGCGGATCCTCCCCCTGCAATAGAGTCGCGGCGTGAGCTACGACGCCGCCCCCGCCCGCTACGACCGCGTGGACTACCGACGCACCGGACGGAGCGGTCTGCTGCTGCCCGCCCTGTCGCTGGGCCTCTGGCACAACTTCGGATCCGACCGCTCCCTCGACACGCAGCGCGCGATCCTCCGCCGCGCGTTCGACCTGGGCGTCACCCACTTCGACCTCGCGAACAACTACGGACCGCCGTACGGTGCTGCTGAGACGGCCTTCGGCCGCATCCTCGCGGAGGACCTCCGCCCGTACCGCGACGAGATCGTCATCTCGTCCAAGGCCGGATACGACATGTGGCCCGGCCCGTACGGGGACGGCGGCTCGCGCAAGTACCTGCTCTCCTCGCTCGACCAGAGCCTGCAGCGGATCGGCGTCGACTACGTCGACGTCTTCTACTCGCACCGGCCGGACCCGGAGACTCCGATCGAGGAGACGATGGGCGCTCTCGTCTCGGCGGTGGAGTCGGGCAAGGCGCTCTACGCCGGCATCTCCAACTACTCGCCCGAGCAGACCCGGGCCGCGCAGGCGGCTCTGGCGGGCAGCGGAGTCCCGCTCCTCCTGCACCAGCCCCGCTACTCGCTCTTCGACCGCGGACCCGAGGACGGCCTCTTCCCGGTGCTCGACGAGCTCGGCACCGGCTGCATCGTCTTCTCGCCACTGGCGCAGGGGCTCCTGACCGACCGCTACCTCGACGGCACCGTGCCGGAGGGGTCCCGTGCGGCGACGTCGCGCTTCCTCTCCTCCGACCGGATCGACGAGGCGTACCTGACGCGGGCCCGCGGCCTGAACGCGATCGCGCAGCAGCGCGGCCAGTCGCTGGCCCAGCTCGCCCTGAGCTGGGTGCTCCGGGTGCCCACCGTCACGAGCGCCATCATCGGCGCGTCGAGCGTCGCGCAGCTCGAGCAGAACGTCGCCGCGCTGGACGCCGGCCCCCTCTCGCAGGAGGAGACCGACGCGATCGAGGAGTTCGCGGTGCACGGCACGACCCTGCGCTGACGCGCGGGCGGGGATGTCGGTGGTCCGCCGTAGTCTGCGACAGCACTCGGCCGGTGGGTGCTCCGAGACTCGAGCAGGAGGAACCGATGTCCCTGTCCACGCTGCACGCCACCCGCACCCCGCCGACGCTCACCCGGGTCAACGCCCGGCTGTGGCGCGTGAGCACCGGCTCGGGCGCCGTCGTCGGTCACATCGAGCTGGTCGAGGATCCGCTCGGCGAGCGGTACCGCGCCCGGCTGCTGAGAGCGGGCATGCCCGCCGGCGCCGAGCTCGGCGAGTTCTGGAGCGTCGACGACGCGATCGAGGTCTTCCGCGTCGCCTGACGCGCCGATCCGCCCGGTCGGCGGCGTGCCGACCGGGCCACGGCGACCGCCCCGGATAGCGTTCGCCCCATGCAGTGGTGGAACGAGTTCATGTCCTGGATCCGCACGAGCGACGGGCACCAGGCGGTCTTCACGGCCGCTGTGGTCCTGCTGGCCGTGGTGGTCGGAGCGATCGTGATCGGCTCCGTCTTCCGCGCGTCGATCGCGCGACTGATCCGCCAGCAGGACCACGAGCGGAAGAACGCGGTCATCGCCACGCTCGTCGACGCCGCGGTCGACGCCTCCGCCTGGAACGTCCTCAGCAGCCCGGAGCGCGTCCTCAGCGACCGCGCGTCCGCGCAGGCCGAGACGCATCTGCGCCTCCTGCCTGTCAAGGGCTCCGGAGTCGCGGCCAACTGGGCCGCTCACGAGCTCGCCGAGCTGAAGCACACGTCGAGCACCGGCGGCTACCAGACGCAGGCCAGCGTGGGCGAGTTCCGCGACCGTCTCGTGCAGTGGCGGGACAAGCCCGGACGCGCCCGGAAGGCCTTCCTCGCCGACCTCGAGCGCTGGCGCTTCTCGGAGACCGGTCGCGACCGCTCCGCCGAGTCCGCACCGTCGTCCGATCGGGTCGCGAGCGCCGGCGAGTCCGCGCCGGAGCGCACCGCTCCCGCGGCCGCTCCGCCGACCGCCGTCGCGCCGGTCGTCGTCGGTGCGGGCTCCGCGTCCGGCGCAGCCCCGCAGACGCCCACGATCGTCCTCCCCGCGTCGGCCGGGGACGCCTCGCAGGAGGAGACCCGCCGCCTGCTCGCCGACGTCGACCGCCTGGAGGTGCCCTCGCGCGAGCGCCCTGTCGAGGAGCTGCCGCCCGTCGACCCGCAGCGCTCGGCTCCGTCCGCGGAGCAGCCGCAGTCCTCGGACGCGGAGCCCGACGCGATTCCCTCTGCGCAGGAGAACGGGGACCGTCCGGTCGTACCGGCGGAAGCCGACGACGACGCCGTGGTGCGAGCCGACGAGACCCGGTTCGAACGTCCCGCCTCGGACGACGACCGCCGCGAGGAGCACACGTCGGTCTGAGCCGCCCCGGCGGACGAGAGAAGGCCCCGATCGCGAGTGCGATCGGGGCCTTCTCCGTGGTGCGGGCGGTGCGTGTACTGACTAGCTGTGTGCATCACGTGCACGGGCGACTCGGCCGACCAGTACGGCGAGTGGCGCCGCGACGATCGTCCACGCGACGGCGATTCCACCGAGGATGGCGAGGAGCAGCATGGTCGTACCTCCGTTCGTTACGTCGTTGTAATTCCGGACACCCCAAGACTAGGTGCCTGACTGACACTCAAACGACATCGGGTGGGAAACACGCCGGTGTTGCCTCCGATTTGCCGGTGTGTTAATGGTGCAGCGACCGCGAGTCCTCGTCCGAGGGGCACCGGAGCGGAGAAAAACCCCGTGGGTGCCGGGCGTCACTCCTCGAAGGCGCGCGGGGCCGCCCGAGACGCGGCCCGAAGACGAGTGCGACGCGTCGTCGATGATCGACGGGCCATCGTGGAAGAGGACCCGGGACGGCGACCGGCGCGCTCCCGATCCGATGGTGCCCCCGGCAGGAATCGAACCTGCGACCAAGAGATTAGAAGGCTCCTGCTCTATCCGCTGAGCTACGGGGGCGGACTCCGACCACGATACCGAAGCGCGGGGGCCACGCCCGCCGGGGTCTAGGCGCCCCGGACGAGTCCCAGCACTCCCACGACCAGGGAGACGACGGCGAGGGCGAGCGAGACGCCGATGAGGACGGTGTGCACGCGGAGGAAGGTCGTGGCGCGGCCGTCCGCGTCCCGCGCCCGCGGGTCCTTGCGGACGCGGCGGAGGAAGGGCGGCCAGACGATCGCGTTCCACACGGCGTTGACGATCAGGAGGCAGCAGGCGAGCGTGATCACGAGGATCCAGTGTAGGAGGAGCGGGGCGGCCGGACCGGGTGTCGGCGGCCGCCGATAGACTGCCCCGCATGAGTAGCGCCCCCGACCGTCTTGTCTGGATCGACTGCGAGATGACGGGGCTCGACCTCTCCGTCGACGAGCTCGTCGAGATCGCCGTCGTCGTCACCGACTTCGAGCTGAACCCGCTCGACGAGGGGCTCTCCCTCGTCATCCGGCCCGACGCGACGGCGCTCGAGAACATGGGCGACTTCGTCCGGTCGATGCACGAGACCTCCGGCCTGCTGGTCGAGATCCCCTCCGGCGTCAGCGTCGCGGAGGCCGAGTACGAGGTGCTCGAGTACGTGCTCAAGCACGTCCCGGCGGAGCAGCAGGCCCCCCTCGCCGGCAACTCGATCGGCACCGACCGCGCCTTCCTCGCGAAGTTCATGCCGCGCCTCGACGGCCACCTGCACTACCGCAACGTCGACGTCAGCACGATCAAGGAGCTGGCACGCCGCTGGTTCCCGCGCATCTACTTCAACGCGCCCCAGAAGCACGGCGGCCACCGCGCCCTCGCCGACATCCTCGAGAGCATCCGCGAGCTGCAGTACTACCGCCGGGCCGTGTTCGTGGAGCAGCCGGGGCCGAGCACCGCCGAGGTGCAGGCCGTGTCGGCCGCCGTCGTGGACGAGTTCGCCTCGCGGATGTAGTACTCTCGTACAGTTGCTTCGGCGGGTCACCCCGTCGGAACACGCTCCTGGTGGGTATAGCTCAGTTGGCAGAGCGCCTGGTTGTGGTCTAGGAGGTCGCGGGTTCGAGCCCCGTTACTCACCCCAGTGGCTGTGCATGCAGCGGAAGAGGCCCGGAGTTCCGACTCCGGGCCTCTTCGCACATCCGGCGACCGGCAGCGATCGCCGACGCAGAGAGGTCCCGGATGCTCGAGCTGGACGAGAACGCCTTCGAAGCCCTGGTCGTCTCCGAGCTCGACGCGCTCCCGGACGACATGGTCGACGGGCTCGACAACGTCGTGTTCGTCGTGGAGGACCGGCCCGAGGACGGGACTCTGGATCTGCTCGGCTACTACGACGGCGTCGCCCTCACCGAGCGCGAGCGCTACGGCTTCGGCGAGATGCCCGACCGCATCGTGCTGTTCCGCGAGCCGCACCTCGCCGCGTGCGACGATCTGGACGCGCTGCGCGACGAGATCCACGTCACGCTCGTCCACGAGATCGCGCACTTCTACGGCATCGACGACGACCGGCTGCACGAGCTCGGCTGGGCCTGACCGCCGCCGAAGGAGAGCCTCCCACCGGCCCCCGCGCGTCGCCGCGCTGGGAGGGGACCCCTCAGCCGCGCACCGCTCCCGCGCCGCCCGTGTCCAGCACGAGGTCGGCGTGGTCCCGGGGCTGCTCCCGAGCGCAGTAGGAGCGGAAGTCGCGGTCCCAGGCGTCCCAGTGCGGAGCGAAGAGCTCGCCGTCGCGGTCGAGCGCACGCGTCCGCCGCACGTCGTCGTCGGCTTCGAGCCAGACCACCAGATCGGCGTGACGGCGCGCGGCGGCGCCGGCCGACCCGCAGCCCTCCAGCACCAGAAGCGTCTCGCGGACGACGCGGCACCCGGCCGTCGTCTCCGCGGCCCAGTTCCAGGGCCGCCAGTGCGCTGCGAGGCCGAGACCGTGGGGGCGGACGAGCGTCGCGGCCGTCTCCCGCGACGCCCGGTCCAGGCCCGTCCAGCCGGGGTAGAGGTCGTCCATCCGCACGAGCACGACGGACGGTGCCGCCGGCACGAGACGGAGCTGCTCGACCAGCGCGCGCGCGAACGTCGACTTGCCGGAGCCGCTCGGTCCGTCCAGCAGCACCGTCCGCCGGCGCCGGGCGATCACGGAGCGGGCGAGGTCGCGCGCCGTCCGATCCGTGAGCGGCGAGATCCGCTCAGCCATGCAGGACGAAGCTCCAGGAGCCGGTGACGACGGAGGCGGTCACGGCGACGGCCGCGATGAGCACCCCGCCCGCGAGCAGCAGGACGTCGCCGGATCCGAGGCGCGACTGCCGCGCCCAGGTGCGCGGGATGCCGGAGCCGAAGCCCTTCGCCTCCATCGCCGTCGCGAGTCTGCTCCCCCGGCGGATGGCCAGCACGAGCAGCGAGAACGTGCGGGCCGCGAGGCTGCGGAGGGCCTCGACGGGCCCGCGGCCGTCGGCGACCCCTCGGGCCCGGCGGGCCATCGACAGGGTGCGCCAGTCGTCGACGAGCAGGCCGACGAGCCGCATGCCGGCGAGAGCGCCGAGAACGAAGCGCGAGGGCAGGCGCAGGATCTGCGCGAGGCCGTCCGCGAGGTCGGTCGGGTCGGTGGTGGCGATCAGGACCACGCTCGGCAGGCCGATCGCCAGGACGCGCAGCGCGATGGCCAGCCCGAGGGCGACCGATCCCTCCGTGACCGAGACGATGAGGAACTCCGCGAAGACGGCGCCGCTGTCGCGCCCGTAGAGGATCGTCGAGAGGCCGGCGAGCGGAGCCGCGATCCAGACGGGAGCCGTCCGCCGCACGAGCTCTCCCGCGCGGAGCCCTGCGAAGGGCAGAACCAGCAGCTCGAGCGCCAGCGCGGTCGCCGCGGAGACCGGATCCACCGTGAGCAGGAGCGCGAACGCGATCACCAGGCTGGCGAGGAGCTTCGCGACCGGGTTGGCGCGGGCGATCCGGCTGCGCGCGGGAACGGAGTCGAGGAGCGTCATCCCGACACCGCCTCGCGGGCGCCGAGGGTGAGGACCGAGTCGGCGAGGGCGGCGACCAGCGCCTCGTCATGGGTGACGGCGAGCACCGCCGTGCCCGCGTCGCGCTGCTCGGCGAGGAGATCGACGAGCACCTCCCAGGTCAGGCGGTCCTGCCCGAACGTCGGCTCGTCGAGGACGAGCACGGACGGCGACCGGGTGAGAGCGGACGCGACGGCCAGGCGCCGCTTCTCGCCTCCGGAGAGGGTGAAGGGGTTGGCGTCGGCGAGGTGCGCGAGGCCGAGCCGCTCCAGGAGCTCCTCCGCCCGATGCCGCTCCGCCTCGTCTCGGGCGCCCAGCGCGAGCTCGGCGCGGACACGGGCGGTGAGGAACTGGTGCTCCGGCTCCTGGAACACCATCGCGATCCGTCCGGCGAGCTGGGCCGAGGTCCAGCGGATCGGCTCGGGGCCCGCACCGGCGCGGAGCGATTCGGAGGCGGTCACCCGCCCCGCGACCGGCGGCAGGAGACCGGCCAGCGTGAGCGCGAGGGTCGATTTCCCCGCGCCGTTGGGTCCCAGCACGGCCGTGGCCCGCGCGGTGTCGACGGCGAGGTCGAGCCCGGAGGCCACGACGCTCGCGCGGCGGCGCCCGAGAACGGGCCGGCCGATGGCGAGGCCCTGGGCGCTGAGGGCGGCGGGCGACGGCAGCGCGCTCGCGGCGCGCCGGGCGGGGACGTCTCCCGGAAGCCAGACGCCGGAGGCGCGGAGCACGTCGTGCGCCCGATCGAGGACCTCCGCCGGAGCGCCGTCGGCGACGACCGCGCCGTCCCGCCCGAGCACCACGACCCGGTCGACGAGGCCGACCCAGACGTCGACCCGGTGCTCGACGACGATCAGCGTCGCTCCCGTGCGGGCGGCCGTGCGCTCGACCGCCGCCCGCACCTCGCGCACGCCGTCCGGATCGAGGTTGGCGGTGGGCTCGTCGAGGAGCAGGAGCCGCGGACGCATGGCGAGCACACCCGCCAGGGCGAGCCGCTGCTTCTGCCCGCCCGAGAGCGCCGAGGTGGAGTGGTCCAGCGGCACGTCGAGTCCGACGTCGCCGAGCGCCTCCCGCACTCGTCCGGGTATCTCCTCGCGCGGCACGCCGAGGTTCTCGCAGGCGAAGGCGACGTCGTCGCCGACCCGCGCGAGGACCGCCTGGGTGTCCGGATCCTGCAGCACGAGCCCTGCTGCACCGCGCCGGGTGAGCGGCGCCGCTCCGTCGATCTCGAGCTCGCCGGCCGCGGAGCCGTCCTCCTCCCCGCCGAGGACGCCGGCCAGGGCGTGCAGCAGCGTGCTCTTGCCCGCGCCGGACGGGCCGAGGAGCAGCACGCGCTCCCCCGGCTCCAGCGCGAGATCGAGACCGGTGAGGGCGTCGCGGGAGCGTCCCGCGTGCCGCCAGCTCCAGCCCCGCGCCCGGACGGAGGCGCCGCTCATCGAGCGCCCGCGCCGGCTCCCTCGACCGTCCGGCCCTCGCGCCCCGAGGCGAAGCGGTCCAGCGCTCCCGAGGCTGCGAGCCCCCGCACCGCGAACCAGGACAGCAGCCCGGCCAGGAGCGCGCCCGAGACGATCGAGGAGGCGACGTAGACGGTCTTGAACAGCGCGTCGTTGACGGCGTAGTACGACAGCAGGTCGTTGATCGCGAGGGCCAGCCCCGCACCGGCGCCGGCCAGCATCGCGACGAGCGGACGGCCGCTGCGGTAGAGGAAGAGCGCCAGGACGATCTCGGCGCCGAGTCCCTGCACGAGTCCGGAGATCAGCACGGTGAAGCCCCACTGGGTGCCGATGAGAGCCGACACGGCCGCGGCGACCAGCTCGGTGTAGAGCGCCGCTCCGGGCTTGCGGATGATCAGGCCGCCGAGGACACCGGCGAAGAGCCAGCCGCCGCCGAGGAGACCGCCGAGTCCGGGCAGGAACTCGAAGGCGAGGCCGAGGACGTTCGTCGCCAGGCCCCACGCCCAGAAGACGATCCCGCTCGCGACGGCGACGACGCTCGCCACCACGATGTCGACGACCCGCCAGCGCAGATCGCGCCGGGCCGGGCCGGAGGAGGTGAGATTCTGCGCGTTCGTGTTTCGCGCGTTCGTGTTCTGCGCGTTCGTGTTCTGCACTGACGTGCCCTTTCGTGGAAGCGAATGGAGGGCACGGGTTGGTAAGAGGAGATCGAAACGTTCCTTCGCTGGCATGACCCAGATCAGGTTCGACGGTCGAAGGCTGCTGCCTTCCTCTCAGCCCGGTGCACCGGACTCCCGTGTTCGTCCGCAATCATAGACGTCATGTCGTGGTCGGTGGTCGTCGTCCTGGCCGTGCTGCTGATCGTCCTGCTGCAGGCCCTGCTCTGGCAGCGCCGTGCGCGGATCCGGCGCGAGCTGCTCAGCTACGGCACGCGGGTGCCGGCGCGCGTCGTCGGGCCGGATCCGTCGCGCGGCGACCGCGATTCGGCGCGGGATCTGGGCAGGCTCCTGGTCGTCTACCGGACCGCGGAGGGTGTGGAGAAGCGCGCGCAGAAGTATCCGCTGAAGCGCGGCGACGCATGGATGGCCGGCGAGCCCGCCGCGGTGATCTACGACCCCCGCCGGCCGGACGACGCCGAGCGGCTGATCGTCGGCTTCGGCCGGACGAAGAAGAAGTGGTACCCCGCGCGCCAACAGCGCGCCAGCTGACGCGGGGCCGCTCCGACTACTTCTTGAGGGCGCGGATGATGCGCGCGAGGGCCTTGCCGGTCACCCACACGAAGGGGATGCCGACGGCGAGGACCGAGATCACGTTCGGCTGGAACCGCAGGCCGAGGTCGTCCTTGATGTAGGCGCCGATCGGGATGACCGTGGCGCCGCCTCCGCCGCCGCCCTCCTGGCCGTCCTCGGAGCCGCTGCCTCCGCCGAAGCCGAACCAGCGGAGGGCGACGGGGACGAGCGAGACGCCGTCGACGGTGACGGGCTCGCCGTAGATCGTCGCGGTACCCGCGGTGGTGACGGTGTCGGCCAGGGAGACTGCGATGTTGGGCATGGTGCGACGGTACTCCGCGGCTCTCCGCGGCGACAAGCGGCCCGCCGCGGCGCACAGGACTCGTCCATGGACCTCCGGGGACCTGCTGTCATGATCGACGGATGTCCGCCCGCACCCGCCGCCGCCCCGTGCGCTCGGCCGTGGTGGCGGTCGCGAGCCTCGTGCTCGCCGCCTTCCTCGCCTTCCACCGCGCGCTGCCCGATCCGATCGGCTGGCTGTCGGTCCTCGAGGTCGGGATCCCGTGGACGGGGCTGGTCGTGCTGCTCCTCATCGCGGCCGCGGCGGCCCTCCGATCGCGCAGGACGGCGGCCGCGGTCACCGTGCTGGCGATGGTCTACGGCGTGCTGGTGCTGCCGGTCGCGCTGCCGGCGCCGGCCGTGCGGTCCGGCTCCTTCACCGTCGTCAGCCAGAACATCGAGACGAGCGGCGACGCGGGTGAGCTCGCCGCCTCGCTCGCCGCCCGCGGCCCCGACGTGATAGCGCTGCAGGAGCTCGACGGAGACGCCGTGGACGCGGTCGACGCCCAGCTGGCCGACGAGTACCCGTACTCGTCCGTCTCGAGCACAGTCGGCGTCTGGAGCCGCACCGAGCTGACCGCGCAGGAGCCGCTCGACCTCGGTCTCGGCTGGGAGCGCGCGCTCGCCGTCGACGTCGACACACCGGTCGGCAGCGCACGCCTGTTCGTGGTGCACCTGGCCTCGTTCCGGCCGGGCGACCACGAGGAGCGGGACACCATGCTCTCGAACCTCGCCACCGCGCTCCGCGACGACGAGTCGGAGCGGACGCTGGTCATCGGCGATTTCAACACGCCGACGGACGACCACCTCTTCGCTCCGGTACTGGCGGAGGCGGGCCTCGTCCGCACGGGCGGAGTCGGCTTCCCGGCGACGTGGCCGTCGCTGCTGCCACTCGTCGCGCTCGACCACGCGCTCGCCGACGGCGTCACCGCCGCGACCGTCGCGGTCCTGCCGCCGAACGGCTCGGACCACCGCCCGATCAGTCTGACGATCGGCTCCGCGTAGCGAGCGTGTCGCTGAGGTCGATCCCCTTGGCCGACTCGGGAGCCGACCGGGACAGGAGCGAGGCGGGACGCACGGCTCCGGAGCCGAAGCGGGCGGCCACTCCGTCGACCGCGAGCTCCGCGTCGCGCCAGTCGTCGGAGTCGCTCCACAGGGAGAACGCGACGTCGTCGCCCTCGACGAGCTGCTCGCCGCGCACGCCGATCAGCCGCACGGGCCGCCGCATCGGGTTGGCCGCGTCGAGCAGCGCGGAGGAGGCCTCGTAGAGGACGCGGGCCACGTCCGTCGCCTCGACGAGCGTGCGGGAGCGGGTGAGGGTGCTGAAGTCGCCGAAGCGGACCTTCACCGCGACGGTGCGGCACCGCACTCCGGATCGGCGCAGGCGCACGGCGACCTTGTCGCAGAGCCGCAGCAGCTCGCGGCGGACGAGCTCCGGATCTGCCACGTCGTCGGCGAAGGTGATCTCGTGTCCGGCGCTCTTCTCGATCTGGCGGGTGTCGACAGGCCGCGGGTCCACCCCGTTCGCCAGGGCGTGCAGGCGCCTCCCGGTCGCCTCGCCGAGGGCGGACACCAGCGACGGCAGCGGAGTGGTCGCGACGTCGGCGACGGTGCGCAGACCGCGGCGGACGAGCGCCTCCTCCGTGCTCGCGCCGACTCCCCACAGCGCGCTCACGGGCAGCGGATCGAGGAACTCGCGGACGCCGTCGGCAGGGACGACCAGCAGGCCGTCGGGCTTGGAGCGGCCGGAGGCGAGCTTGGCGACGAACTTGGTGCTGGCGATCCCGACCGAGCACGTCAGCCCGAGCTCGGCGTGCACCCGGCGGCGGATCTCGGTGCCGATCGCGAACGGGGAGCCGGAGATGCGGCGAGCCCCCGCGACGTCGAGGAACGCCTCGTCGATGCTCAGGCGCTCGACCAGCGGTGTGAAGGAGTCGAAGATCGCCATCACGCGGCGAGAGGCCTCGCGGTAGCGCTCCATGTGCGGTTCGAGGACCACGGCCTGCGGGCAGCGGCGGAGGGCGACCGCCATGGGCATCGCCGAGTTGACGCCGTAGCGGCGCGCCTCGTAGGTCGCCGCCGTGACGACCGAGCGCGCCCCGTGGTGGCCGACGATGACCGGCCTCCCCCGCAGATCCGGCCGGTCGAGCAGCTCGACGGAGGCGAAGAACGCGTCCATGTCGATGTGCATGATGCTCGCGCGAGGGTCGTCGAAGGGCTCCGTCGTGACCTGGCGCCCGCTTCCGTCCTGCTTGCTCATGCGGTGCCGTCCTGCTCGCTCACGCCGTGCCGTCCTGCCTGCTCACGCCGCTCCGTCCTGCTCGCACACGATTCCTGCCATGCTCGCACGCACCACCGACATCGGCCGCTCGACCACCGACCCCGGGCCGGCCGGGAATGAGCGCCGACCACTCGCGGTTGACCCGAGCACCACGACGCTCCGGAGAGACCATGACGCACGAGCAGCCCGACTCCCCCACCGCCACCGAGACCGGCGCCGGCTCCGAGATGAGCCGCTGGCTCGATCTGCAGGACCGCGCCCACCGCGCCTTCGAGCTCCGGCTGGGCGCCGTCGAGGACTGGTCGGCCCCCACGCCCGACACCGAGTGGGACACGCGCGCCCTGGTGCTGCACGTCGTCCGCGAGCAGCAGCGCGCGCACACGCTCCTCTCCGGCGGAGACGAGTCGGCGCTGCGCCTCGAGTCCGTCGCCACCGATCTGCGGAGCGAATGGCGCCGCGTGACCGACCGCCTGCGCGTCGTGGTCCGCACCGTCGACCCGGCCGCGACCGTGCAGCTGGGGCGCGACACTGTCAGCGCCGTCGAGCTGCTGCAGGAGCAGACGGCCGATGTGACCGTCCACACCTGGGACCTCGCCCGCGCCACCGGCAGCGACGAGCGGCTCGACGAGGAGCTCGTCGCAGCGGTCTGGGAGCTGTTCGCGCCCCAGGAGGAGACCCTGCGCGCGAGCGGCCTCTACGCCGCGCCCGTGCCGGTCGACGACGCCGCCTCCCTCCAGAGCCGCCTGCTCGCCATCACCGGACGGGACGACCGCCTGGCCGCCTGACGGCCCGGCCCCCGAGCGCCGTCAAGGCCTGGGGCGTCCAGGGACGTCGCGGCAGGATGGGAGTGACCACGAACACGGGGCGACCCGCCCCGACGAGGAGAGGAACATCCATGACACGCATCGCCGTCATCGGAGCCCACGGCAAGGTGGGGCAGCAGATCCTGCACCTGCTCTACGACGCCGGCCACGAGTCGGTCGGAGTGATCCGCAACCCCGATCACGCCGAGGACATCGTCCGCCTGGGCGGCGAGCCGCTCGTGCACGACCTCGAGGACACCACGCCCGAGGCCTTCGCCGAGGCGCTCGGCCACGTCGACGGCATGGTCTTCACCGCCGGTGCCGGACCCGACTCGGGCCCGGAGCGCAAGCGCACCGTCGACCTGGGGGCGTCCGTCCTCAGCCAGAAGGCCGCCGCGATCGTCGGGGTCCAGCACTTCGTCCAGGTCAGCGCCATCGGAGTGGACGAGCCGCTCCCCGAGGACACCGAGGAGGGCTGGAAGGCCTACGTCGAGGCCAAGCGCGACGCCGACGCGGCCCTGCGCGACTCCGGCCTCGACTACACGATCCTGCGGCCGGGAGGACTCACGGACGACGAGGGCACCGGCACGATCACGCTCGGCACCTCCGTCGAGAGGGGGAGCATCCCGCGAGCGGACGTCGCCGCCACGGTGATCGCCGCCCTGGCTCAGCCAACCTCCATCGCGAAGACGTGGGAGATCGTCTCCGGTCCCACCCCGATCGAGGACGCGGTGGCTCAGGGAGCCTGAGCCCCGGCACCTCCTCCTAGAGTGGGGCGGGTGAGCACCCACCCGCCCCGCCCCTGGATCCGCAGCTACGCGCCCGGCGTGCCGACGGAGCTCGAGCTCCCGACCGGCTCGCTCGTCGACATCGTCACCGAGTCTGCCGAGCGCTATCCCCACCAGGTCGCGCTCGAGTTCTTCGGCCGTTCGACCAGCTACTCCCGGCTCGCCGACGAGGTGGAGCGGGCCGCCGAGGGCCTGCGCCGCCTGGGCGTCCGCGCGGGCGACCCGGTCGCCCTCGTCCTCCCGAACTGCCCGCAGCACGTCGTCGCGTTCTACGCCGTCCTCCGGCTCGGCGCAGTGGTGGTCGAGCACAACCCGCTCTACACCCCGCGCGAGCTGCGCCACCAGTTCGAGGACCACGGCGCCCGCGTCGCGATCGCCTGGAACCGCGTCGTGCCGACGGTGCAGGACCTCCCGGCCGATCTCGGCGTCGAGACCGTCGTCGCCGTCGACCTCACCCGCGCGATGCCCGCCTCGATGCGCGCAGCCCTCCGCCTGCCGCTGAAGAAGGCCCGGGAGTCGCGCGCCGCGCTGACCGGGCCGACCCGCGGTGCGATCGAGTGGGAGTCGCTGCTGCGCCGGCGGATCGACCCGGCGCACCCGCGCCCGGTCGCGGAGGACCTCGCGGTCATCCAGTACACGAGCGGCACGACCGGCACACCCAAGGGCGCCGAGCTGACCCACGCGAACCTGACGGCGAACGCCGCCCAGTCGCGCGCCTGGGTGCCGACGGTCCGCCGCGGCGACTGCGTGGTCTACGCGGTGCTCCCCATGTTCCACGCCTACGGGCTGACGCTCTGCCTCACCTTCGCGATGAGCATGGGCGCGCGCCTGGTGCTGTTCCCGAAGTTCGACCCGGAGCTGGTGCTGAAGGTCGTCGAGAAGCACCCCGCCACCTTCCTCCCGGCCGTTCCGCCGATCGCGGAGCGCCTGGCGCGCAGCGCTCAGCAGCGGGGCGTCTCCCTCCGCGGCATCGAGATCGCCATCTCCGGCGCGATGCCGCTCGACCCGGCGCTGGTCGAGTCGTTCGAGGCGCTGACCGGAGGCACGCTCGTCGAGGGCTACGGCCTCTCGGAGACCTCTCCGGTCCTGATGGCCAACCCGGTCGGTCCGACGCGACGCGCCGGGACGGTCGGTCTTCCGCTGCCCGGCACCGACGTGCGGATCGTCGACCCCGAGGATCCCGACACGGAGATGGCGACCGGGGAGCAGGGCGAGCTGGTCGTGCGCGGCCCGCAGGTGTTCCGCGGCTACCACCGCAAGCCCGAGGAGACGGCCGCGACCTTCACCGGCGACGGCTGGTTCCGCACCGGCGACATCGCGACGATCGACGAGGACGGCTTCGTGCGCATCGTCGACCGGATCAAGGAGCTCGTCATCACGGGCGGCTTCAACGTCTCGCCGTCCGAGGTGGAGGAGGTGCTGCTCCGCCTGCCCGAGATCAGGGAGGTGGCGGTGGTCGGCCTGCCCGATCCGCGCAGCGGCGAGTCCGTGGCGGCGGCGGTCGTCCTGGAGCCGGGCGCGCAGCTCGACGTCGCGGCCGCCCGCAAGGCCGTCCGGGAGGCGCTGACCCCCTACAAGGTCCCCAAGCGGATCACCGTCGTCGACGAGCTGCCGCGCAGCATGATCGGCAAGGTCCTCCGCCGACAGGTGAAGGCCATGCTCACCGACGAGGACTAGCCCGGAACGAGCGGAGGGCCCCCGACCACTGTCCGTGATCGGGGGCCCTCCGCATCGAGGCTAGAAGCCGAAGTCGCCGCCTCCGAAGTCGCCGCCTCCGAAGTCGCCTCCGCCGCCGAAGTCGCCACCTCCGCCGAAGTCGCCTCCGCCCGAGTCGCCCCAGCCGCCGCCGTCTCCGGCGTCCGCACCGGAGGCGTCCGCCCCTCCCGGGTCCGCTCCGCCGTCGGCCGAGGCGTCTCCCCCGCCGTCGCCGCTTGCGTAGTCGCCTCCCGCGTCGGGGAGGAACGCGCCCGCGATGGCCGAGCCGATCGCGAACCCGGCGATCGTTCCGAGCATCGAGGAGGCGAGGACGCCGCCGAAGCCCATGCCGCCGCCGCCGGAGAAGCGCCGCTCCATGAACCCGGGCTGGCGCAGCTCGCTCCGGGTGGCGGACTGGGCGAGCGTGCGGGGGTCGTCGTCCTTCGGCGCGTCGCCGACGGGGGCGCCCTCGCTGAGCTCACGGAAGACCTGCTGGCGCTGCTCCGGGGTCAGCTGCTCGAACGCCTCGCGGTGCACCTGCTCGATCGCCTCGGGCGGTGCGGTGCGGAGGAGGTACCGGTAGCGCTCGATGGCCCGCTCATCGTCGCTGCGCGGAGACGTCGCCGGCGGGGAGCCGTACTCGGGCCGGCTGTCCGCGGCCTGCGGCGGCGCGTACGTCGAGCGGCGTGCGCTCTCGGGCTGCTCGTCGCGGCCCAGCAGTCGGTCCAGGAATCCCATGATCTCCTCCTCGGCGCCCGACGGACGCACACCGCCACCGTAGGCCTCCCGTCGCTCCAGGTGCTGAGCGTTCTCTCAGAGGCTGCTCGGAGCGGAGACCGAGGTCACTTCTGCTTCGGGATGACCACCCACATCACGAGGTAGGCGATGATCTGCGGCCCCGGGAGGAGGCAGGAGAGCACGAACAGGAGACGCACCACGAAGGGGCTCCAGCCGAAACGGCGGGCGAGACCGGCACAGACGCCGGCGATGATCCTGCCCCGACGGGGGCGCACGAGAGTAGCCATGCCTCCACTCTGGCGCAGGGCGCCTGAGCGGGACATCCGGGAAACCCCCTAGTCCTGGGCGGGAGTCCCGTCGAGCTCCTCGGGCCGGGACGCCCCCACCGAGCGGGCGAAGGAGGCCGCTCGCTCGGCGTCGGCCTCCGGCCAGACCACGCGGAAGCGCTCGAAGACCACGTCGCCGATGCCGCCCGGTGAGACGCGGGAGAAGTAGCGCCGGTGCCCGTCGAGCCAGGAGGCGCGCGTGCGGTCCCCCTCGCCCTCGGCCCAGGCGAACGCGTCGTCGACGGAGTCGAGCGGACCGGTCCGCACCTCGTCCGTCACGAGGACGATGCGCGCCGCTCCCGTGCCGTCGCAGACGATCCAGTGGTCGCCCGCGGCGGGCGCCCCCTCCTCGGCGAGCGACGCCGTGGCCGTCTTCACTCCCCGCCGCACGAGGCCCAGCAGCTCGTCCGCCATCGCCGTGCTGTCGCCGAACGCCTCGACCGGCGGGAGCGCCTCGTCGACGCCCGGGTGCGCGGAGCGGTACTCCGCCCAGAGGAGCGCCGCCGAGGCGCCGTCGGGCTCGGGCAGGACCGTCCGCTCCGGAGCGGCGGGCACGAGCGCGACGATGTTCGCACCGGCCAGGGCGGCGGGGTCGTCGGGGTGGTTGTCGGGCGTGGTCACCGTCTCGTAGGGCCAGTGCTGCTGGAGCCAGCGGCGCGCGTAGGCGTCGAGCTCCTCCTCGAGCCGCGACCCGCGGACGGCGGGGACGACCCACCAGGAGGCCTCGGCGGAGTCGCCGCCGCCGGGTCGGACGCTCACAGCGCCCAGCGCCTCGGTGCGGTCGGGGCCGACGAGCAGGAACGCGTGCGCTCTGCCCGCACGCGACTCCTCCTCGAGGCGGAGGAGTCCGCGCACGTCGTCGCCGAGGGACGCCGACGGAAGGGCGGCCGGATCGTCCGCGCGGAGGAGAGCCGCGAGCCACGGCCTCTGCTCGCCGATCACCGCGTGCAGGAGGTCCGCGTCGCTCGAGACGAGCGGTCGCAGGAGCGCTCCCGCCGGCAGCTCGAGCCGCGCGGGAAGGGGCGCGCCACCGGTTCCACCGCTCATGACCCCACCTCCCCGCGCACCGGCTCAGCCGGCCGCGCGCTCCAGGACGAGCTCGCGGACGCGGGCGGCGTCGGCCTGCCCCTTCATGGCCTTCATCACGGCGCCGATCACGGCGCCGGCGGCCTGCACCTTGCCGTCGCGGATCTTCGCGAGCACGTCGGGCTGCGAGGCCAGTGCCGCGTCGATCGCGTCGATGAGCGCTCCGTCGTCCGAGACGACCGCGAGTCCGCGGGCGTCGACGACCTCCTGCGGGGTGCCCTCTCCGGCGATGACGCCCTGGAGGACCTCCCGGGCGAGGCGGTCGGTCAGCGTGCCGCTCTCGATCAGACCGGCGAGCTCGGCGACCTGGGCCGGGGTGACCAGGGAGGCCGGGTCCTCGCCCGCCGCGTTCGCGAGGCGTGCGATCTCGCCGGTCCACCACTTGCGGGCGGCCTGCGGAGCGGCTCCCGCGGAGACGGTCTCGGTGATCTCGACCAGCAGGCCGCTGTTGGCGACGTCCTGGAACTCGAGGTCGGTGAAGCCCCACTCGGTCCTGAGGCGGCGACGGCGGTCGGCGGGCTTCTCGGGGAGCGCGGCGCGCAGCTCCTCGATCAGCTCGGGGCTCGGCACGACCGGCAGCAGGTCGGGCTCCGGGAAGTAGCGGTAGTCGTCGGCGTCGCTCTTGGGCCGGCCCGCGGAGGTGCGGCCGGTGTCCTCGTGCCAGTGGCGCGTCTCCTGCGTGATCGTGCCGCCCGCGGCGAGGATCGCCGCCTGGCGCTGGATCTCGTAGCGGACGGCGCGCTCGACCGAGCGGAGCGAGTTGACGTTCTTGGTCTCGGTGCGGGTGCCCAGCTTCTCCTGGCCGATCGGGCGGAGCGAGACGTTCGCGTCGCAGCGGAGGTTGCCGCGCTCCATCTTGGCGTCCGAGATGCCCAGCGCCAGCACGATGTCGCGGATCGTGGCGACGTAGGCCTTCGCGTACTCGGGCGCGCTCTTCCCCGCGCCGTGGATCGGCTTCGTGACGATCTCGACGAGCGGGACCCCCGCGCGGTTGTAGTCCACGAGCGAGTACTCGGCGCCCTGGATGCGGCCGGTGGCGCCGCCGACGTGCGTGAGCTTGCCGGCGTCCTCCTCCATGTGCGCGCGCTCGATCGGGATCTGCACGAGCGAGCCGTCGGCCAGCTCGATCTCGACCGAGCCCTCGAAGGCGATCGGCTCGTCGAACTGCGAGATCTGGTAGTTCTTCGCCAGGTCCGGGTAGAAGTAGTTCTTGCGCGCGAAGCGGCTGGACGGAGCGATCGAGCAGCCCAGGGCGAGGCCGAGGCTGATCGAGTAGCGGACGGCCTGCTCGTTCACGACCGGCAGCGAGCCCGGGAGGCCCAGATCGACCGGGGTCGTGTTCGTGTTGGGCTCGGACCCGAACTCGTTCGGCGCGTCCGAGAACATCTTGGTCTTCGTGTTGAGCTCGACGTGCACCTCGAAGCCGAGCACCGGCTCGAAGGTCTCGAAGACCTCGTCGTAGTCCATCAGCTCGGGAGCGGACGTGTGCGCGGAGGCCATCAGACGGCACCTTCCTCGGTCGCGGAGAGCACGGAGTGGGTCAGGTCGGGGGCCTGCGCGAGCAGCGGGCGGCCCCACTTCTCCTCGAGCAGCGCCTCGAGCGCGGCGCCCACGGTGTAGAGGCGCACGTCCTCCCGGGCGGGGGCGAGGAACTGGACGCCGACGGGCAGCCCGTCCTCGTCGGCGAGGCCGGCGGGGACGGAGATGCCGGGGATTCCGGCCAGGTTCGCCGGGATGGTCGCGACGTCGCCGCGGTACATCGCCAGCGGGTCGTCCAGCTTCTCGCCGAGGCGGTAGGCGGTGGTCGGCGCGGTCGGCGAGGCGATCACGTCGACGTTCGCGAAGGCCGCGTCGAAGTCCCGCTGCACCAGCGTCCGGACCTTCTGCGCGCTGCCGTAGTAGGCGTCGTAGTAGCCGGCCGAGAGGGCGTAGGTGCCGAGGATGATCCGGCGCTTGACCTCGGGGCCGAAGCCCTGCTCGCGGGTAGCGGACATGACCTGCTCGACCGTGCCGCCGCCCTCGGGCGTGACGCGGAGTCCGAACCGGACCGAGTCGAACTTGGCGAGGTTGCTGGAGGCCTCCGCGGGGAGGATCAGGTAGTAGGCGGCGACCGCGTGCTCGACGCTCGGGAGGCTCACCTCGACGACCTCCGCGCCGGCGCCCTGCAGGATCTCGAGCGCCTCGTGGAAGCGCGCGAGCACGCCGGGCTGGAAGCCCTCGCCGCCGTCGAGCTCCTTGACCACGCCGATCCGGAGGCCCGTCACGTCGGCGCGGCGCACCGCGTCGGCGAAGGAGGGCCAGGAGTCGCGCAGCGACGTCGAGTCGCGCGGGTCGTGGCCCGCGATGACGTCGTGCAGCAGGGCGGAGTCGAGGACCGTCCGGGAGACGGGGCCGATCTGGTCGAGGCTCGAGGCGAGCGCGATCGCTCCATAGCGCGAGACGCCGCCGTACGTCGGCTTCACGCCGACGGTGCCCGTCACGTGCGCGGGCTGGCGGATCGATCCCCCGGTGTCGGAGCCGAGGGCCAGGGGCGCCTCGTAGCTCGCGACGGCCGCGGCGGACCCGCCGCCGGAGCCGCCGGGGATGCGGTCGAGGTCCCACGGGTTGTGGGTGGGACCGTAGGCGCTGCGCTCGGTCGTCGAGCCCATCGCGAACTCGTCCATGTTGGTCTTGCCGATCGGGACCAGCCCGGCCTCGCGGACCTTGCGCATGACGGTCGCGTCGTAGGGCGGGCGCCAGCCCTCGAGGATGCGGGAGCCGCTCGTGGTCGGCATGTCGTTCGTGACGATGACGTCCTTGACCGCGAGAGGCACTCCGGCGAGCGGGTGCAGCGACTCGCCGTCGGCGCGCCGGCGGTCGATCGCCTCGGCGGACGAGACGGCGCCCTCGCGCGCGACGTGGAGGAAGGCGTGGACCGCCCCGTCGACCGCGTCGATGCGCTCGAGGTGGGCGCGGGTGGCCTCGACCGAGGAGACCGAGCCGTCGGCCAGCTTCTCGGAGAGGGCGGACGCGCTGAGGCGGACGAGCTCGTCGCCGTGCGCGCTCACTGCTCCTCCCCCAGGATCGCGGAGACCTGGAAGCGGCTGCCGTCGTGCTCGGGCGCGCCCGAGAGCGCCTGCTCGAGCGTGAGGGTCTCGCCGACCACGTCGGGCCGGAAGACGTTCTCGAGCGGGATCGGGTGGCTGGTCGCCGGCACCTCGGGCGTGGCGACGGCCTGGACCGCGCGCACGGAGTCGACGATCTGGCCGAGCTCCCTGGTGAGGCTCCCGATCTCGTCGGAAGTGAGGTCGATCCTGGCCAGCTGGGCCAGATGGGCGACCGTGTCGGCCGTGATCTCGGACATGCGTCTCCGTCTGGTGGTTCGGGGGGATTTCCGGCCGCCAGTCTACTCGGCGCACCCGCACCGCCTCCGCCCGCGCCGCCCGCCCGTCAGGAGCCGCCGAAGAGGCTGGCGCCGTGCTTCAGGAGCGCGTCGTACGCCCCCTCGTAGGTGGTCGGCAGGTCCTCGCCGGGCTCGCCGTACCGGGCCAGCAGCAGTCCCATCAGGCCGACGGCGGGCGGGCTCAGCGGCTTGTCGCGGTTCACGTGCGCCGGATGCGCGGGTGCCGCCTCGGGGTTCGGGGGCAGGTACTGCGGCACCGTGGTCGGCCAGTCGCCGATCTGCCGCGGCTCGTCGAGGGTCAGCACCCCGAAGAGGTCGGGGGCGGAGGCGTCGCGAGCGGTCAGCGGCTCGAGGCCGTGCAGGGCGCTGAGGGTCCGGATCACGGCGCCGTGGTGCAGCTCGTCGTGCACGATCGTGCCGGCCCTCGTGTACGCCGAGACGGCGATCGCCGGCACGCGGCAGCCGAGCCGGTCGAAGGCGAAGCCCATCTCGCCCTCGCGGCCGTCGCCCGGCGGAGTCGCCGGCGGCGGGGGGACGTGGTCGTAGAGGCCCCCGTGCTCGTCGAAGGTCGCCAGCAGGAGCGTGTTCACCGCGTTCGAGCCGGTCGTGCTCGCGCTCTCCCGGATCGCCGAGTACACCTGGTGCAGCAGCAGCTCACCGGCGCGGACGTCGGACAGAGCGCTGTCGTAGACGGGCGTGCCGTCGACCTCGTCCTCGTGCAGGACGCCGGTCGGCGGGTGCATGTCGTTGTGGTCGAAGACGAGCCGCGGCTCGAGGAACGCGTAGTCGGGCAGCTCGCCGTTCTCCACGTCGGCGTAGAAGCGGTCCATCGTCGAGAAGTGCGTCTTCCAGTACTTCTCGAGCACCGGCGCATGCAGGAACCCGGTGTACGAGACCACCTGCAGCGCGTCGAAGTAGACCCGCCAGGTCTTCCCCGCCTCCTCGAGGCGGTTGAAGACGGTCGGCGCGTCGGCCAGATCGTCGGCGAGCCACTTCTCGTAGCCGCCGCCCTGCTTGTTCGTGACGAAGCCGTGCGAGGTCGACGCGTGCAGGAAGGAGCGGTTGCAGAAGGTCTGGGAGGGGACGGCGCAGAACCAGTGGTCGAAGACGGCGAACTCGCGGGCGAGGGTGGAGAAGACGGGCAGCATCTCCGGCGAGAAACCGCCCATGATCGTCCGCGCCTCCTCCGCCGTGGGCTCCTGCCCCTTCTTCATCACCCGCAGGTGCTGGACGTAGTCCTCGAGGAAGCCGCTCATCGTCGGGGCGGAGGCGTCGGCGGGCGCGTTGAAGGGCGCGATCATGGCGCCGACGGTGCGGTCGGCGTTCTCGGGCGGATCCACCGTGCCGAAGAGCTGGGTGTTGACGTGCGGGTACTCCTCGCCGGGATCCGGGTCGGGCTGGCGCATCACGGAGTCGGTGGCGCCCTCGTAGACGTGCGTGCCGACGGTCAGGCCCCCGGCGCTGGTGTTCGTCCGCTCGTCGGGGAGGAGGCCCTCGAAGCTCTCGCCCGCGGGCAGGTCGTCCGGTCCGTAGAGGCGCCCCAGAACGTTGTCGAAGGAGCGGTTCTCGAACATGATCACGACGACGTGGTCGAAACCCGGCTCCGCACGGGCGGGCAGTCGCGGCTCCTCCTCGCGACGTCGACCGGAGGCGACGGCCGCGCCGATCGCGCCGCCGGCGAGGGCTCCGGCTCCGACTCCGGCGGCGGCGGTTCCGGCCAGGAAGCGGCGGCGGGAGCGGGAGCGGGGCGCTGCGTCGTCGTGCTCCGAGGGAGTCCGCTCGCTGGTCATCTCCGCCGCCTCTCCTGCGCCGCCTGCGCCTGCTCGGAGTGTAGCGACGCGCCCGGGGCGGCGGCCCGGAGTCGGGCGAGCAGTCCGGCCTCCGGCTCGAGGTCGACGCGGGCGCGGCGGGCCGCGTCGCGGAGGCGCCGCCCGACCGGCGCGGGCGGCGCGAACGCCGGTGCCGTGCGGGGCCAGCGCGCGAGGGGCCGGTCGGGACCGCTCAGGAGTGCGGCCAGCTCTCGGACCTGCGGATCGACGAGGGCGCGGCGCACGCCCGCCCGGGCGCGGACGAGCTGCGCGGGAGCCTCCGGACCGAGCGGCACGCCGATCCGTGCGCCCGAGGGGACCGCAGAGGCCAGCACGAGCGCCGGCACGGTGCCGGGCCGGTCCGCGCTCCCCCGCGCGGTGACGAGGAGCAGCATCCGCCGCCCCGCTCCCTCCCCGGCGCGGACGGCGTCGGCCACGACGTGCAGCAGCTGCTCCGCGAGCCGCGCATCGGCGGAGCGATCGGTGCCGGCGGCTGCGGCGTCGGCGAAGTCGGCCGGATCGACGAGGGAGCGCGGCTCGACCAGGACGAGCGGAGGCAGGGTGCCGGCGGCGGCCTCGGCGGCCAGCGCGTCGACGGCCAGGAGGCGCCCGCCGCGGGAGCCGGCGGCACCCGGATCGCCGTGGGGCCACTCCGGATCGGCGAGGAGCGTGGTCGAGACGCCCTGCCGCTCGTCGATCGCGAGAGCCCAGCCGGTGCCGGTCTCCCGGGCCGCGTGCAGGGCCGCCGGCAGCGGATCGCGGCCGTCGGCGCGCCAGTCGTCGGCCCGGGCGAAGGCCGTGGCGAGCAGCGCGTGCACCGGCAGCATCTCGGGGGCGAAGCGCGCGCCCGGAGGATCGTCCAGGCCGGGCGCGGTCATCACGGCGTCCGTGCCGCCGGCGAACACCGGGCCGTCCGGATCGTCGAGCGCGCCGAGGACCTGGTCGCGGCTGCGGCCGGCGAAGGAGAGCACGACCAGGTGGTCGATCCGTCCGAGCGCCTCGGCGCTCCGGCGCTCGGCGGCCGTGGGCCGAGCCGCGGCGTCGAGTGCGAGCGACGCGGCGTCGGCGAGGGAGCGGCGCAGGAACGCGCGCCGCTCCTCGCCGCCCGCGTCAGGCATCGGGCCCGGTCGACTCCTCCGTGGTCGGGGCGGCCGTGTCCGGGACGGCGTCGATCTCCGGGACGGCGTCGTCCTCCGGCGCGTCGGCGGACGCCTCCTCCGGCAGCGCGATCGCGGCCGGTCCCTCGGTCACCAGGAGGTGGAACTCGGCCGCGGTGATGATCCGGAGCCCCAGGGCCTCGGCCTTGCCGAGCTTGCTGCCGGCGCCGGGGCCGGCGGCGACGTAGTCGGTCTTCTTCGAGACGCTCGAGCCGGCCTTGCCGCCGGCCGCGAGGATCGCCTCCTGGGCCCCTTCGCGGGAGTACCCCTCCAGGCTGCCGGTCGCCACGACCGTGAGGCCCGCGAGCACCCCACCAGCGGCGTCCGCGGCACCGGGACCGGGGTGGCCGGGCGTGGCGAAGCGCACTCCGGCCGCGGCCCAGCGGTCGACGATCTCGACGTGCCAGTCGACCTCGAACCAGGCGATCAGGGCGTCGGCGATGATCCCGCCCACCCCGTCGACCGCGGCGAGCTCGTCGCGGCTCGCTCCGCGGATCGCGTCGAGCGAGCCGAAGTATCCCGCCAGCGCGCGCGCCGCGACCGGGCCGACGTGGCGGATGCTGAGCGAGACCAGCAGGCGCCACAGCTCCTTGGTCTTCGCCCGCTCGATGTTCTCGATCAGCCGGAGCGCGTTGGTGGAGGGCACGGACGAGGCGTCCCCCGCGAAGGCTCCCGCCTCCGGGTCGACGGCGCCGTCCTTGGCGAGCTGCCGCTTGCGCTTGAAGGGCGTGACGACCTTCGGATCGCCCTTCGCGTCGAGCTTCTGCAGACCCGTCTCGGAGTCGCGGACGACGACCTCGATCGGGAAGAGATCGGCCACCGTGAGCTCGAACAGGCCGGCCTCGGTCCGCAGCGGCGGCTCTGCGGGGACCAGGGGCTGGGTCAGGGCGGCGGCGCTGACCTCGCCGAGCGCCTCGATGTCGAGCGCACCGCGGCTGCCGATGTGCTCGACGCGCCCGCGGACCTGCGCGGGGCAGGACTCCGCGTTGGGGCAGCGCAGGTCGACGTCGCCCTCCTTGGCCGGAGCGAGCGTGGTGCCGCACTCGGGGCACTGCGTCGGCATCACGAACTCGCGCTCGGTGCCGTCGCGGAGCTCCACCACCGGGCCGAGCACCTCGGGGATGACGTCCCCGGCCTTCCGCAGCACGACCGTGTCGCCGATGAGCACGCCCTTGGCCTTCACCACGTCGGCGTTGTGCAGCGTGGCCTGACGCACCTCGGACCCCGCGACCTTCACCTTGGTCATCTGGGCGAACGGCGTCGCGCGGCCGGTGCGCCCGACGCTCACGACGATGTCGAGGAGCGTCGTGTGCACCTCCTCGGGCGGGTACTTGTAGGCGATCGCCCAGCGCGGCGCCCGGCTGGTGGCGCCGAGCTCGTCGTGCAGCTCGAGCTCGTCCACCTTCACGACCACGCCGTCGATCTCGTGCTCGACCGAGTGCCGTTCGCGGCCGTAGCGCTCGACGAAGGCGAGCACCTCCTCCATCGAGGCCGAGACGCGGTTGTGGCCGCTGACCGGCAGTCCCCAGGAGGAGAGCAGGCCGTAGACCTCGGACTGGGTCGAGACCGGCGGGTCCGGCCAGGCGCCGATGCCGTGCACGTAGAGCGCGAGGGAGCCGACGCGCGCCTCGCCCGCACGCAGGTCGAGACCCGACTTCTTGTCGAGCTGCTGGCGGAGGCCGCCGCTCGCCGCGTTGCGCGGGTTGGCGAAGGTCGGGAAGCGCCGGAGCGCGCTCGTGCGCGCCTTCTCCTCCTCGAAGGCGCCGCGGGTGGCGGCGGGGCGGGACGACCACCGGGTCCGCGCCTCCTCGACCGCCTCGTCGCGCAGAGTCTCCTGGAGGGCGTTCAGCTCGGCGAAGGCGGCCACGGGGATGAAGACCTCGCCGCGCACCTCGACGAGTGCCGGGTGGCCCTCGCCGGAGAGGCGCTCGGGGATTCCCGCGACGCGGAGCGCGTTGACGGTGACGTCCTCGCCGGTGCGGCCGTCGCCGCGGGTCGCCGCCGTGGTGAGGCGGCCGTTCTCGTAGTGGAGGGAGATCGCGAGGCCGTCGATCTTGAGCTCGGTGAGCCAGGCGACGGGGCGGTCGGCCGAGGCCACCGTCTTCTCGCACCACTCGCGCAGCTCCTCGGCCGAGAACACGTTGTCGAGGGAGAGCATCCGCTCGGCGTGGTCGATCGGAGCGAGGCCCGCTCCGACGATCCCGCCGACGGTCTGCGTCGGCGAGTCCTCGGCGGCGAGCTCGGGGTGCTCGGCCTCGAGCGCGGCGAGCTCGCGCACCAGGGCGTCGTACTCGGCGTCGGACAGCGGCGACGAGTCGGCCGCGTAGTAGTCGTCGCTCGCCGACCGGATCCGCGCTCGAAGCGCCTCGACGCGGGCGGCGGGCTCGACGGCGCTCATCGGAGCACCGCGGCGTCGGCCGCGACCGTGCGGTCGATCGTGCACTGGCCCAGCACGCGGGTGCCGAGGTAGACGACGGCCGTCTGGCCGGGGGCGACGCCGTCGAGCGGCGAGTCCGGAGTGATCACGAGCTCCACCCTGCCATCGACCTGCGACACCACGGCGGAGGCGGGGACCGGGTCGGCGTGGGCCCGGATCTGGACGTCGCAGCGGAAGGGCGCGTCCGCGTCCTCGGGAGCGGCGCCCGCCCAGGTGAACCGCTCGCCGGCGATCTCGCCGATGCGCAGCGCCTCGCGCGGACCGACCACGACCTCGTTGCTCACCGGCCGGACCTCCAGGACGAAGCGCGGCCGTCCGTCGGGCGCAGGGACGCCGAGGTGCAGGCCCCGGCGCTGGCCCACCGTGTACCCGTGGGCGCCCTCGTGGGAGCCGACCACCGCGCCGTCCCGGTCGACGATCGCTCCGGTCTCGGGGGTGACGCGCTCGGCGAGCCAGCCGCGGGTGTCGCCGTCGGGGATGAAGCAGATGTCGTAGCTGTCGGGCTTGCTCGCGACGCTGAGGCCGCGCTCCGCCGCCTCCGCGCGCACGATCGCCTTGGACGGCGTGGAGCCGAGCGGGAACATCGAGTGCCGCAGCTGCTGCTCCGTCAGCACGCCGAGGACGTAGGACTGGTCCTTCGCCTCATCGCTCGCGCGGTGCAGCTCCGGGGTCCCGTCGGCGGCGGTGCGGAGGGAGGCGTAGTGGCCGGTGCAGACGGCGTCGAAGCCGAGGTCGAGAGCCTTCTCGAGCAGGGCGGCGAACTTGATCCGCTCGTTGCAGCGCATGCAGGGGTTCGGGGTGCGGCCCGCCGAGTACTCGGCGACGAAGTCGTCGACGACGTCCAGCTTGAACCGCTCGGAGAAGTCCCACACGTAGTACGGGATGCCGAGGACGTTCGCGGCGCGCTGCGCGTCCATCGAGTCCTCGATCGTGCAGCACCCCCTGCTGCCGGTGCGCAGCGTGCCGGGCATCCTGCTCAGGGCGAGGTGCACGCCCACCACGTCGTGCCCCGCCTCCACCGCGCGGGCCGCGGCCACCGCCGAGTCCACTCCACCGCTCATCGCCGCCAGAACCTTCACCGTGCGAGTCTACGTTTCCCGCGGGCGCGGCCGGCAGGGATTCAGGCGCGCAGCACCGCGCGGTTCGAGAGTCCGGCGCGGGCGGCGCGGGCGTAGGCGCCGGGCAGCGCCGCCAGGAAGGCGTCGACGTCCTCGTCGGTCGAGGTGTGGCCGAGCGTCATCCGGAGCACCCCGCGGGCCTCGTCCTCGCTCCGGCCGAGCGCGAGGACCACGTGCGAGGGCTCCGGGATCCCCGCCGTGCAGGCGGACCCGGTCGAGACGGAGACGCCCGCGGTGTCGAGGAGGAAGAGGAGGGAGTCGCCCTGCGCACCGGGGAAGGCGAGGTGCGCGTTGGTGGCGACCCGGCGCCCGGAGTCGAGGGCGGGCCCGGTCAGGGTCGCGCCCGGCACGGCGGCGAGGACGCCCGCGACGAGCCGGTCGCGCAGGGCGGCCAGGCGCTGCGCCTCCGCCGACAGCTCGGCGTCCGCCTCGACCGCGGCGGCGGCGAAGGCCGCGGCACCGGGGACGTCCTGGGTGCCGGAGCGGACGCCCCGCTGCTGTCCGCCTCCGTGCAGCACCGGAACCGCGCGGGCGTCGCGGGCGAGGACGAGGGCGCCGGTCGCGATCGGCCCGCCGACCTTGTGACCCGAGACGCTGACTGCGGCCAGTCCCGCGCCGCGCCCGGAGCCGGAGGCTCGGCGGATCTCGGCGATCCGCAGCGGCACGTGCCCGAGGGCGGCGACCGCGTCGACGTGGAGGGGGACGCCGGCGCGCGCACAGACAGCCGCGAGCTCGCCGATCGGGTTGATCGTGCCGATCTCGTTGTTGACCCAGAGCACCGTGACCAGGGCGACCGAGCCGGGGTCCTCCTCCAGCGCCGCGGCGAGCGCCTCCGGTCGCAGGCTTCCCTCGTCGTCGAGCGGCAGCCACTCGACGACGGCGCCCTCGTGCTCGGCGAGCCAGGCGGCGGAGTCGAGGGTCGCGTGGTGCTCCCCCTCGGCGACCAGGACCCGGACGCGGGCCGGATCCTCGCTCCGGCGCTGCCAGTAGAGGCCCTTGACGCCGAGGTTCACCGCCTCGGTCCCGCCTGCGGTGAGGATCACCTCGATCGGCTCGCACCCGAGCACTCCGGCGAGCGCCGAGCGGGCGTCCTCCAGGCGGCGGCGCGCCTCCTGGCCGGAGCCGTGCACGGAGGAGGGGTTGCCGGCATGGGCGGACGCCTCGGCGAACGCGGCGAGCGCCGAGGCGCGCAGCGGGGTGGTCGCGGCGTGGTCGAGGTAGATCACAGCAGCCCTTCGTCCCGCGTCGGGGGCACGGAGGGAGCCGGTGCCCGTCACTACTGTAAGTCGCATGACCTCTCACGATCCCCTGGCCCGGCTCGGCGTGACCGTGGACGATCAGGGCGGTGAGCTGCGGGTCTGGTCCGAGAGCGCGAGCGCCGTCGATCTGCTGCTGTACGACGAGAAGGACTCGACCTGGGTGACCCGCACGGTCCCGCTGGCGCGCGACGACGACGCGGTCTGGTCCGCGCGCTCCGATCTGCTGGCCCCCGGCCGCCGCTACGCCCTGCGCGTCGACGGGCCGACCGGCCCCCGCCACCGCTTCGACCCCCGCCGGCCCCTGCTGGAGCCGTACTCCCGGGGCCTGCACCGGGTGGCGGAGAACGAGTGGCGCTCGGTCGTCGTGGACGACTCGTTCGACTGGGGCTCCTCCTCCCGGCCCGGCACCCCGATGGACCGCACCGTGATCTACGAGGCGCACGTGAAGGGGCTGACCCGGCTGAACCCGGCGCTCCCCGTGGAGCTGCGCGGCACCTACGCCGGCCTGGCGCACGAGTCGACGGTCTCGGCGCTGCTCGAGCTGGGCGTGACGGCGGTCGAGCTGCTGCCGGTGCACGCGTTCGTGTCGGAGCAGCGCCTGCTGCGGCAGGGCCTGACCAACTACTGGGGCTACAACACGCTGAACTTCTTCGCGCCGCACGCCGCCTACGCCTCCTCGACCGCGCAGCGCGGCGGACCGACCGCGGTGCTCCGCGAGTTCAAGGGAATGGTGAAGCTCCTGCACGAGGCCGGCCTCGAGGTGATCCTGGACGTGGTCTACAACCACACCGCCGAGGAGGGGCCGGGCGGGCCGATGTCGAGCCTGCGCGGCATCGACGACGCCGGCTGGTACCGCCAGACGCCCGAGGGCCACTACGTGGACGTCACCGGCTGCGGCAACACGATCGACTTCGGCCGGCCCGCGGCGCAGCGCCTCGCTCTGGACTCGATGCGCTACTGGTCCGGCGAGGTCGGGATCGATGGCTTCCGGCTCGACCTGGCCGCGACCCTCGGCCGGGACGAGATCGCGCACTTCCGGAGCGACCACCCGCTGCTGCGGGCCGCGGTCGAGGACCCGGCGCTGGCCGGCGTGAAGATGATCGCCGAGCCCTGGGACGTGGGCATGGGCGGATGGCAGACCGGGAACTTCCCGGCCGGGTGGTCGGAGTGGAACGACCGCTACCGCGACCGCGCCCGCAACTTCTGGCTCTCGGACATCGACTACGCCCGCCGCGCCGGCACGGCCCCCGTCGGCATCGGCGGCTTCGCCACCCGGCTCTCGGGCTCCTCCAACACCTTCTCGGCGGAGCGGGGACCCCTCGCGTCGGTCAACTTCGTCACCGCGCACGACGGCTTCACGCTCGCGGACCTCGTCTCGTACAACGTCAAGCACAACATCGGCAACGGCGAGTCGAACCGCGACGGAGCCGACACCAACCGCTCCTTCAACCACGGCTTCGAGGGCCCCACCACCGACGAGCGGATCATGCTGGCACGGCGCAAGGCGATGCGGAACCTCCTCGGCACCCTGCTGCTGTCGGCCGGCGTGCCGATGATCACGGCGGGCGACGAGACCGGGCGCAGCCAGCGCGGCAACAACAACGCCTACTGCCAGGACTCGGACCTGACCTGGGTGCGCTGGGAGGGCCTGGCCGACTGGCAGCTCGCGCTCCGCGCGCACACGCGGACCCTGCTGCGCCTGCGGCGCGAGCACCCGGCGCTGCGTCCCTCCCGCTACGGCAGCGGCGACGCGAGCGAGCCGGGCGCCACGACCATGTCCTGGTTCGACGCCCACGGGCGCGGGATGAGCGAGCACGACTGGGCCTCCGCCGCCAACCGGACGCTGCAGTACCTCGCGGCCTCGACCCCGGTCGAGGGCGACCCGGACCGCGTCCTGCTGGTGGTGCACGGCGTCGAGCAGGACACCACGGTCGTGCTCGCCGAGGGCGAGGGGGTCACCGGCTACACGCGCCTGTGGAACAGCGAGGAGCCGGAGCCGCTGGAGCACGGCGAGTCGTTCGAGCCCGGGCAGGTCATCCGCGTGGCCGGCACCTCGATGCAGCTCTTCGCCGCGCACGGGCCGGCGGCCGAGCTGGACGCCTGATGGCGCGGAGCGGACCGGGGACTCCGGCGACCGTCGCGCTGACGGCGGCGGGCGTCCCCTTCACTCCCCGCCAGTACCGGCACGACCCGGCCACGACGCGCTACGGGCTCGAGGCGGCCGAGGCGCTCGGCGTGGAGCCGGAGCGCGTGTTCAAGACGCTGATGGTCGACGTGGACGGCGAGCTCGTGGTGGGCGTCGTGCCCGTCACCGGCTCGCTCGGGCTGAAGGAGCTCGCGGCCGCGGTCGGGGGCAGGCGGGCGGCGATGGCCGATCCAACGCTCGCCCAGCGCCGGACCGGCTACGTGCTCGGCGGCATCTCGCCGCTCGGGCAGAGGACGCGGCACCGCACGGTGATCGACGAGACCGTCGAGCTCCACGACACGGTGCTCGTCTCGGGCGGGCGCCGGGGCTTCGACATCGAGCTCACCCCCGCCGACCTCGTCGCCGCGACGGCCGCCCTCCTCGCCGACATCGCGCGCTGACCCCTGCCCGCCCCGCTCCGCGGCCCCGCCCCTGTCCTCCGCTCGCGAGATGCCACTTGAGTACGCGACACGCCGACGAACGCGTGCCGGAGTGGCATCTCGCGGAGAGGGATGGTGCGGGGTCAGCCGGCGGCGGCGGTCAGCCCGAGCTCGGCGGAGCGGGCCAGGAGCGGGTGCCGCGGCACGACGCGGACGGTGTAGCCGAAGGAGCCGCTGCGGTCGAGGGTGACCACTCCGGCGTACGGCACGCGCCCCACCGCGTCGGCCGGCACCACGGCGCCCGACTCCTCGACCACCTCGAGCTCGTGATGGCCGACCTCGGTGAGCGAGCCGTCGGCGGACGTCGTCCCGTAGACGACCTCGACCGAGACGTCCTCCGGCGAGAGCTCGCCCAGGCGCACGCCCGCCCGCACGGCCAGCCGGTCCCCGCGCTGGGGCACCGCATCGATCCCGCCGGACTCGACAGAGGCCACCGCGACCCCGGGCCAGCCGGCGCGGACCCGACGCTTCCACGCCGCCAGCTCCTTGGCCGGCTCGAAGTGGTCGGCGGCGACGGCGCGCCCGGCCTGGGCGGCCGGCGAGTAGAGCGCCTCGACGTACTGGCGCACCATCCGCTCGGCGGAGAGCTCCGGCGAGAGGGTCGCGAGGGTGTGCCGGATCGAGCGCACCCACCGCCGGGGCACTCCGTCGTGATCGCGCTCGTAGTAGCGCGGCACCACCTCGGTCTCGAGCAGCTCGTAGAGCGCCTCGGCCTCGAGCGTGTCGCGGGCCTCCGGGTCGAGCGCGCGGTCGGAGGAGGGGATCGCCCAGCCGTTCTCGCCGTCGAAGTACTCGTTCCACCAGCCGTCGAGGATCGAGAGGTTGAGCGAGCCGTTGAGCGCCGCCTTCATCCCGGAGGTGCCGCACGCCTCGAGCGGGCGCAGCGGGTTGTTGAGCCAGACGTCGGTGCCCGGGTAGAGCAGCTGGGCCATCGCGATGTCGTAGTCCGGGAGGAAGACGATCCTGCGGCGCACGTCCGGCTCCTGCGCGAAGCGGACGAGCCGTTGGATCAGGCGCTTCCCCTCCTCGTCGGCCGGGTGGGACTTGCCCGCGATGACGATCTGGATCGGGTGCTGCGGGTGGGTGAGCAGCGCTCGCAGCCGCTCGGGGTCGTGGAGCATCAGGGTCAGCCGCTTGTAGGTCGGCACCCGCCGCGCGAAGCCGATGGTGAGCACGTCCGGGTCCAGCAGCTCGTCGAGCCAGGCCGGCGGGAGGCCGCCCGGATTCTGCTCGCGCCAGGAGCGGGCGGCCCGGCGGCGGGCGTCCTGCACCAGCTGCTCCCGCATCGCCCGGCGAGCGGCCCACAGCTCGGTGTCGCCGAGCGCCCCCGAGGCCCAGTCGGCCCGCGTCGTGTCGTCGGTGCCGAGCCGCTCCTCCGCGAGCCGCCGGAGGATCGGATCGGTCCAGGTCGCCGCGTGGACGCCGTTCGTGACCGAGCCGATCGGCACCTCCGCCGTCTCGAAGCCGGGCCAGAGGCTCGAGAACATCGAGCGGCTGACCTCGCCGTGCAGCGTCGAGACGCCGTTGGAGCGCTGCGCGAGCCGCAGGCCCATGTACGCCATGTTGAACGCCGTCCCGGAGTCCCCCGGCTCGGCGCCCAGCGCGAGCACGTCCTCGACCTGCACGCCCGGCAGCAGCTCCGTCGAGAAGTACTCCTCGATCATCCCGCGGTCGAAGCGGTCGATGCCCGCCGGAACCGGAGTGTGCGTGGTGAAGACCGTGCTCGCCCGCACCACCTGGAGAGCCTGATCGAAGTCCAGGCCCGCCCCGATCAGACCGGAGATGCGCTCCAGCCCCTGGAAGCCGGCGTGCCCCTCGTTGGTGTGGAACACCTCCGGAAGGACGCCTCCCGAGACCTCTGCCCAGAGCTCGAGCGCGCGGACCCCGCCGATGCCCAGCAGCAGCTCCTGCAGCAGGCGGTGCTCGCCCCCGCCGCCGTAGAGGCGGTCGGTGACGGAGCGGAGCGAGTCCTCGTTCTCGGGGATGTCGGTGTCGAGCAGGAGGAGGGTCACCCGGCCGACCTCCGCGCGCCAGACCCGGGCGTAGAGCGCGCGGCCCTCGGGGAGCGCCAGCACGATGCGGGCGGGCGAGCCGTCGGCGAGCCGGACGACGCGCAGCGGCAGCCCGTCGGGGTCGAGCGAGGGGTAGGACTCGAGCTGCCAGCCGTCGGCGGAGAGCTTCTGCGAGAAGTAGCCCGACCGGTAGAAGAGGCCCACGCCGGTGAGCGGCACGCCCAGGTCCGAAGAGGCCTTCAGGTGGTCGCCGGCGAGGATGCCGAGTCCGCCGGAGTACTGCGGCAGCGCCGCCGCGATGCCGAACTCCGGCGAGAAGTAGGCGATCGAGCGCGGGGCCGACTCCGCGAGCGACTGATACCACCGCGGCTCGGTGCGATAGCGCTCCAGCTCGTCGCGGAGGCGCCACGCCTCGTCGACGAAGCCCTGGTCCCCCGCCAACTCGGAGAGGCGCTCCGGGCTCACCGCTCCGAGCAGAGCAGTGGGGTCCGCTCCCCCGCGCCGCCACAGCTCGGGATCGACCCGCTCGAACAGCCGCCGGGCGGGCTCGTGCCAGGCCCAGCGCAGATTGCCCGCCAGATCGCCCAGAGCCGAGAGCTCGGGCGGGAGGACGGAGCGGACGATGAAGCGGCGGATCGCCTTCACGGCACCCCTCGACTCTCTGCGGACCCCGGAGCGCCCGGTCGCGGAGCACCGGGGCGGTCGCGCTCGGTCACCCTAGCGGACCCCGGCCACCGCGGATCGGCGGGACGCGGACCCGCCCCGACGCTCCGGGACGCGCTCCCCTGGTCCGTTCGCACAGGCCCGAGCGCGGGCGCAAGCGTCGTGTGCGAGCCGCCGCCGGTCGCTACTGTCGTGACGTGGCTCAGATACCTTTCGGCAAGGCTCAGAACGGCAAGGACGCACGGCGAGCGGGTCGCGGACGCGCACCCCAGGAGGCGTCGGCGCCTCCCGAGACGGCCGCTCCGGCCCCCGCTGCCGCCCCCGAGGCGACTCCTGCTCCCCCGGCGGCCGACAGCGCACCGGCCGCCCCGGTGACCGCCGACGCACCCGACGCGTCGCCGGCGCCCGCGACGACCGGCAGCGGCTACCGCGTCCGCGCCGAGCGCCTGCCGATCATCGACCCGCAGCCGCGGCTCGAGGACGACCGCTGGCCCGCGAAGGCGTTCGTCGGCGAGGTCGTCCCGTTCGCCGCCACGGCCTTCCGGGAGGGGCACGACCTGATCGGTGTCGACCTCCTGCTGAGCTCGCCGTCCGGGGCCGAGTCGGAGCACCGCATGTCGCTCCTCGCGACCGGCACCGACCGCTACGGGCGTCTCGTGGCCCTCGACGAGGAGGGCGATTGGAGCTACCGGATCCGCGCCTACGCCGACGACTGGGCGACCTGGCTGCACACCGCCGAGGTCAAGATCCCGGCCGGCCTGGACATCGACGTCACCTTCGCCATCGGCGAGGGCCTGCTGCGCAGCGGCGCCGACGACGCCTCGCGGCCCGACGGCGAGCGCGGCCTGCTCTCCGACACCGCCGCCCGCGTCGGCGACACCTCCCTGAGCGCCGAGGAGCGCCTCGCTGCGGCGACCGATCCCGCCGTCCACGGCGCGCTCGACGCCCGCCCGGTGATGAGCCTCAGCAGCGTCTCGGAGCCGCGCACCGTGCACGTGGAGCGCACCCGCGCCGGCGTCGGCGCCTGGTACGAGTTCTTCCCCCGCTCCGAGGGCGCGGTGCGCCACGAGGACGGGACCGTGACCAGCGGATCCTTCCGCACCGCGATCGACCGCCTCCCCGCCGTGGCCGCGATGGGCTTCGACGTGCTCTACCTGCCGCCGATCCACCCCATCGGCCGCTCCTTCCGCAAGGGCCCGAACAACACCCTCGACGCCGGCGAGAGCGACCCCGGCTCGCCGTGGGCGATCGGCTCGGCCGAGGGCGGGCACGACGCGATCCACCCGGACCTCGGCACCGAGGACGACTTCCGCGCCTTCCACGCCGCGGTCGAGGACGCGGGCCTCGAGCTCGCCCTCGACTTCGCCCTGCAGGCCTCGCCCGACCACCCCTGGGTGACCAGCCACCCCGAGTGGTTCACGACACTCCCCGACGGCTCGATCGCCTACGCCGAGAACCCGCCGAAGAAGTACCAGGACATCTACCCGATCAACTTCGACAACGACCCGGAGGGCATCCGCCAGGAGTCGCTGCGGGTCCTGCGCCACTGGATCGACCTGGGCGTGCGCATCTTCCGCGTCGACAACCCCCACACGAAGCCGCTCGACTTCTGGGAGTGGATCATCCACGAGGTCAACGCCGAGCACCCCGAGGTCGTCTTCCTCGCGGAGGCGTTCACGCGCCCCGCGATCATGCGCGCGCTCGGCAAGGTCGGCTTCCAGCAGTCGTACTCGTACTTCACCTGGCGCAACACGAAGGAGGAGCTCGGCGAGTTCTTCACGAGCATCTCCCACGAGACGGCCGACTACATGCGGCCGAACCTCTTCGTGAACACCCCGGACATCCTCACCGAGTACCTCCAGTACGGCGGCCGCTCGGCCTACAAGGTGAGGGCGGCCCTGGCCGCGACCGCGTCCCCGCTGTGGGGGGTCTACGCCGGCTACGAGCTGGTCGAGAACGTCGCTCGGCCCGGCGCCGAGGAGAACATCGACAACGAGAAGTACGAGTACAAGACGCGCGACTGGGCCGGCGCCGAGGAGTCGGGCCGCTCGCTGGCGCCGTACATCACGCGCCTCAACGAGATCCGGCGCTCGCACCCCGCGCTCGGGCAGCTGCGGAACCTGCACGTGCACGGCAGCGACGACGACGCGATCCTCGTCTACTCCAAGCACCTGCAGGCCGCGTTCACGGGCACCGGGACCGACGACACGATCATCGTCGTCGTCAACACCGACCCGCACTCGGCGCGCGAGACCACGGTCCACCTCGACCTGCCCGCGATCGGCCTCGACTGGAGCGCGACCTTCGAGGTCGAGGACCTGATCACCGGCGCCGTCTGGACCTGGGGCAGCGACGACTACGTGCGGCTCGACTCGTTCGTCGAGCCCGTGCACATCCTGAGCGTGAAGGCGGACGAGCGATGAGCGGAAACACTCCCGAGGGCACGAACCCCGCCGAGGAGGCGGGCCTCGGCGCGCACGCCGAGACGGTCCCGACGACGGGCACCAGCTCGGCGACCACCTCCGGCCACGGCGCGCACGTCGCCGACGCGGCGCCGGACGCTCCTCAGCACCCCGGAGCGGACGGCGAGAACGCGCGGAGCTACGCGGTCGAGACGGTCCCGGAGGCGCCGCAGCCGGTCGCGGCCGACGACGCCGAGGGCGAGGAGCCCGACGCCGACGAGGACGCGGTCTCCGCTCCGGTCGGCAGCGCCGCCGAGGACGCGGTCCACGACCACACGGACTCCGTCGCCGCCGACAGCGCCGCTCCCGTCGAGAGGACCGCCGGCAGCGTCGAGTCGACCGCGGATCCCGCGTCCGCCTCGGGCCCCGTCGACGGCACCGCGGCGATCGCGCTGCCCGACATCCCCGAGTGGGTGCTCCAGCAGCTCGCCACCGGCAGCAACGCGCTCCCCCACGACGTCCTGGGCCAGCACCTCGTCGCAGCGCCCGGGGTCTCCGACCCGGTGACGGTCGTCCGCGTGCGCCGCCCGCTCGCCGAGAAGGTCGCCGTGGTGCTCTCCACCGGCGCGCGCGTCGAGCTCAGCCACCTCAGCGACGGGATCTGGCAGGGCTTCCACGTCCTCGGTCCGCAGGCCTACACCGTCGAGGCCCGCTACGACGGCGGCGGCGAGTGGACCGCGGAGGACCCCTACCGCTTCTCGAAGACGGTCGGCGACTTCGACCTCTACCTCATCGGAGAGGGCCGCCACGAGCGGCTCTGGGAGGCGCTCGGCGCCCGCCACCGCGAGCACGAGGGGGTCTGGGGCACGAGCTTCGCCGTCTGGGCCCCGCACGCCCAGGCCGCTCGGGTCGTCGGCGACTTCAACGACTGGAACGGCGAGGGCCACTCCCTCCGCAACCTCGGCACGACCGGGGTCTGGGAGATCTTCGTGCCGGGCGTCGAGCCCGGAGCCTCCTACAAGTTCGACCTGCTGTCGCGCGACGGCCACTGGGTCCGCAAGGCCGACCCGATGGCCCGCGCCACAGAGGTGCCGCCCGCGACCGCCTCGAAGGTCCCCGTCTCGCACCACCAGTGGGGCGACTCCGGCTGGATGGAGAAGCGCGCCTCGGTCGATCCGCACACGCAGCCGCTCAGCGTCTACGAGATGCACCTCGGCTCCTGGCGTCCCGGACTGGGCTACCGCGACCTCGCGGACCCGCTGATCGAGTACGTCACCGAGCTCGGCTTCACGCACGTCGAGTTCATGCCGCTCGCCGAGCACCCGTTCGGCGGGTCCTGGGGCTACCAGGTCACCGGCTACTACGCCGCCTCGAGCCGCTTCGGCACGGCCGACGACCTCAAGTACCTGATCGACCGCCTGCACCAGGCCGGCATCGGCGTCATCGTCGACTGGGTGCCCGGGCACTTCCCCAAGGACGACTTCGCCCTCGCCCGCTTCGACGGCGAGCCGCTCTACGAGCACCCGGACTGGCGGCGCGGCGAGCAGATGGACTGGGGCACCTACGTCTTCGACTTCGGGCACACCCAGGTGCGCAACTTCCTCGTCGCGAACGCCCTGTTCTGGCTCGAGGAGTTCCACGTCGACGCCCTGCGCGTGGACGCCGTCGCCTCGATGCTGTACCTCGACTACTCCCGCAAGGAGGGCGAGTGGCTGCCGAACCAGTACGGCGGACGCGAGCACCTCGAGGCGATCAGCTTCCTCCAGGAGGTCAACGCCACGGCCTACAAGCTCCACCCGGGCATCATGATGATCGCCGAGGAGTCGACGAGCTGGCCCGGCGTCACCCAGCCCACCAGCTCCGGCGGCCTCGGCTTCGGGCTCAAGTGGAACATGGGCTGGATGCACGACTCGCTCGACTACATGGCGAACGACCCGCTCTGGCGCCAGTACCACCTGGGCGAGATCACCTTCTCGTTCGTCTACGCCTTCAGCGAGAAGTTCGTCCTGCCGATCAGCCACGACGAGGTCGTGCACGGCAAGGGCTCGCTGATCCAGAAGATGCCGGGCGACCACTGGCAGCAGCTCGCCAACGTGCGCGCCTACCTCGCCTTCATGTGGGCGCACCCCGGCAAGCAGCTGCTCTTCATGGGCCAGGAGTTCGGCCAGTACTCCGAGTGGAGCGAGGAGCGGGGTCTGGACTGGTGGATCCTCGACCAGCCGAGCCACCGCGGCCTCTGGAGCCTCGTCGGGCAGCTGAACCGCGTGTACCGCGACTCCCCGTCGCTCTGGGAGCTCGACCACGAGCAGTCGGGCTTCGAGTGGATCGACGGCGGCGCGGCGGCGGCCAACGTCGTCTCGTTCCTGCGGAAGGACAGCGAGGGGCGCCCCATCGCCGTCATCGCCAACTTCTCGGGATCGCCCGTGCACGGCTACCGCGTGAGCCTGCCCACGGCCGGCCGCTGGGAGGAGCTCGTCAACACGGACGCCGAGATCTACGGCGGCAGCGGAGTGGGGAACTTCGGAGCGGTCGAGGCGCGCGAGGAGCCGTGGGCGGGCCGCCCCGCGTCCGCCGAGCTGGTGCTCCCGCCGCTCGCCGTGCTCTATCTGCGCCCCGCCGACTGACCGGTCCCTGCACGGAAGAGGCCGCCCGCCGCGACGATCGTCGCGAGCGGGCGGCCTCTCGGCGTTCCGGCCGGGCTCAGTAGAGCAGGCCGGTGAGGCGCGCCCGCGCCTTGTTCACGCGCGGGTCGGTCTGGCCGACGATCTCGAAGAGCTCCAGGAGTCGCGCCCGGACAGCGGCCTTCCCGTCCGCGTCCAGTCGCGGGAACATCGAGAGCAGCCGATCGAAGGCGTCCTCGACGTGTCCGCCCGAGACGTCCAGATCGGCGACGGCGAGCTGCGCGTCGAGGTTCGACGGCTCGGCCGCGGCGGTCGAGCGGATGTCGTCGAGCGTGCGGCCCTGGAGGCGGGCCAGCAGCCGCACCTGGGCGAGCCCGGCGACGGCGAGGTCGTCGCGCGGGTTCTGCGCGATGGCGGTCTCGTACTCGGTGATCGCCGCGGCGTAGTCGCCCCGGTCGATCGCGTCGTAGGCCTCCTGGTGGTGCGGCGGCAGCGGCTCCGGCTCGGGCTCCGCGCCCTCGGCGGCAGCGGCTCCCTCCACCGGGACCGTGCCCGTGACGCCGTTCTGAGCGGCGAGCTGGAGGACCTGCTCGAGCAGGTCGCGCAGCTGCTCCTCGGCGACGAGACCGCTGAACAGGGGCACCGGGCGGCCGCCGATGATCGCGGCGACCGTCGGCACGGACTGCACCTGGAACGCCTGCGCCAGCTGCGGACTCGACTCCACGTCGACCCCGACGAGCACGAACGCGCCGGCGTACGAGACGACGACCTTCTCGAGCAGCGCGGTCATGCTCTGGCTCTGGTCCGACCAGGAGCCGCGCAGGTCGACGAGCACCGGCACGCGCGAGGAGAGCTGGACCACCTGGTCGAACTCGGCGTCGCCGGCGGTCAGCAGCAGCGGATTCGTGCCGGGCGCGCCTCCGGGAGCGGCGGGTGCGGCAGACGCGCCGGCCTCGGCGGCAGGCGGGGTCCGGCGGTTCACCAGCGACGAGAGGTCGACGGCGCCGCGGAGGTTTCCGGGCAGGGGCGGGACGGTGCTCACGGCAGCTGCACCACCGAGACGAGTCCCTGGCTCCATCCGAGCATCACGATCTTCTCCTCCGATCCGACGGGCGGTACGTAGAACAGCAGTTGGTAGCCGTAGGTGGTCTCGATGCCGGTCGTCGACTTGTCCGTGCCCAGCAGGGTCTGCGAGGCGCCGGAGGTCGAGACGGTCGAGCCCTCGGCGGTGGGGCGGACGGTCGACGTCTCGGCGATGCTCGCCGCGACGAGGGCCCCCGAGTCGTTCGTCGCGAGCGCGATCGTCGGCGACGTGCCGGCGGCGTTCGAGAACTCGATCGAGGCGGTGTCCGGCAGCGCCTCGCGGTCGGCGTTCTTCTTGTCGACGCCGACCTGGCCCCGGAGGGTGTCGCCGTCGGCCGCGAAGAGCTCGGCGTACTGGCTCGAGTCGCCGTTGGCGAGCACGTCCGCGTACGCGGAGCCGACCGTCTGCGGGGCGAGCTTCATCAGGCGCGAGTCCGGCGCGACGATCGACGTGCCGACGGTGACCGGCGCGACATCGGGGATGCGCGCGTTGGCCTCGAGCGAGATGGCGTAGTCGACCTTGTAGTCGACGCGCGGGCTCGCCTGGCTCATCATCAGCGCGATCGGGGCCTGGGTGGTGTCCGACGAGTTCTGCACGACGGCGGTCACGAGGCGCGGCCACGACTCCGTGTCCTGCGGGAGCACCAGGCTCACCGGGGAGGCCGGGATCGTCTGCGGCGGGTCGATCGTCCCGCCCTTGGTGACGACGTCGTAGTTGGTGGTGCGCTCCGTCAGCGCCTCGCCCTGGAAGCGCTCGGCCAGGATCCCGGCGTCCCGGGCGGCGTCGGCACGCGACGCGACGTCGGCGACCTCGGCGACGATGGCCTCCGCCTGCTGCGTGGTGACCACGGGCGTCGGCTCGGCCGAGACCGGCTCGGCCCCCGCGGTCGCCGTGGCGGACGCCGTCGGCGCCTCGCTCGCGCCCGCGGCCAGATCCGGCCAGTAGTCGGAGCTGCAGCCGGAGAGGAGGACGGTCGTCCCGAGGACGACGGGCAGCACCAGGGCCGCCCTGCGCCGCGAGGGTGCCGGCGACGCCGTGGAGGCCTGGATCCCGGCTCGCGGCCGGGGGCGGCGGGCCCCGCGCGGGATCCGGCCCTGCGGTCCCTTCCGACGCGGGCCGTGCTGGCGACGCAGGTGGACGAAGGCCCAGATGTAGAGGACGAGTCCGAGCAGGAGGAACACGGCGCCTCCGAGGAGCAGCGGGCCGGCGAGGGGCGTCGCCGTGTCCACGGGCCAGCTGACCCGCACGGAGTCGGCGGCCGGCGCGGTGCCGTCGCTCGCGATGAGGATGGAGACGTCCTCCGGCACGTCGAGCGCCAGGGTCACGCTGCCGCTGCCCTCGAACTGCTCGAGCCAGAGGTCGGAGCCGCGGGGGTCGACGACGGCCGCATCGGCGGTCTCGACGTCCGAGGAGAGCTGGACGCGCTCCCCCGTCTCCTCCGCGGAGGTGAGGGTGTCGTCGGCGCGCTCGTAGCCGATGGCGTCGTAGCTCGAACCGCCCACCCAGCCCAGCACGTCGGAGGTGGGGGCGTAGGCGACGACGAGGTCGCCGCCGCCCTCGACCGTGATCGTCTGGCGGCCCGGGTTGGCGCCCAGGGTGCTGCCGTCGATCACCGCGTAGGGAGCGGACGAGTCGAGCGCGGTCTCGGCGGTGAGGGACTCCGGAGGAGCCCAGACCGTCCGCTGACCGATGCCGAGCACGATCATCGCGGCAGCGATGACGGTGGCGATGATGGCGAAGACGAACCGCACGAAAGAACTCCTCCTGCGTTGCCGGATCGGGGTGACGGCCGGGGCCGGCTCGGGGTAGGGAGCCGGACCGGGGCGCGACGGCAACAGACAAAGACAGTCCACGATAGCCGATGCCCTCGCTCCGATGCCCGGGAGAAGCCGAGAGTGCGGGCCGAGAGGCGCGCGGTGCGGGTGTCGCCCCGGCCGCGGCCTCCGCGCTGAATACACTTTCCGAGTGCCGCGAGCCCCACCGCGGTCCTGCTCTGAAGGAGACGACGTGGCGAACGACGAGGCCGAATTCACCCAGGTGTTCCGTGGCTACGACCGGGACGAGGTCGACAAGGCCGTCCAGGGCCTGCGCCGCGAGCTCATCCACTCGAACACCCAGGCGGCCGAGAGCGGCCGCGAGGTGAAGCGCCTCTCCTCCCGGATCGAGGGACTCGAGAAGGAGCTCCAGCAGGTCGGCACTCCCACCTACGCGGGCCTGGGCGCCAAGCTCGAGCACACCCTGCGCGTGGCCGAGGAGCAGTCCGAGCGGATCATCGCCCAGGCCGAGAACGACGCCTCCGCCCTGCGCCGCTCCACCCGCGACGACGGCGACCGCCTGCTCCAGGAGGCGCGCGACGAGGCCGAGCGCCTGGTGACCGAGGCGCGCCGCCGTGCGGACCGGACCCGCGACGAGTCCGAGGCGCAGGCCGCGGCGACGCTCGGCAAGGCCGCCGACGACCGCGACGTGATGACCCAGGACGCCGTCCGCGAGGCCGCCGCGATCCGCGGAACGGTGGCGACCGAGGCCGCCGAGACCCGCGCCACCGCCAAGCGCGAGGCCGCCGCGATCCGCTCCGAGGCCGAGCGCGAGGCCGCGGAGATGCGCGCCGTCGCCGCCCGCGAGATCGAGGTCGCCCGTGCCGAGGCCGCCCGTCTCGCTCAGGCCAACGAGCTCCTGCGGGCCGAGGTCGCCTCCGAGGTCGACCGGCTCCGGGCGGCCGTCGAGGCCGAGGTCGCCCAGGCCCGCGCTGCGGTCGAGGCCGAGGTGCTCTCGACCCGCGCCGCGCTCGACGCCGAGGTCGCCGCCGTCCGCGCCGAGGGCGCGCGCGAGATCGCCGACCAGCGCACGCGGCTCACCCAGGAGCGCGCCGAGGCCGTCGCCGTGCTCGACGCCGAGCTGGCGGGCCTGCGCGCCGCGTCCGCCGACGAGGCCGCTGCGCTCTCGCGCGAGGTCGAGCAGGCCCGGATCGACCTGGTGGTCGAGCTCGCCGCGCGCCGCGAGGAGGCCGACCGCGACGACCTGCTCCGCCACCAGGAGGCCGTCGCGCAGACGCAGCGCTACCTCGACGAGTCGAACCTGCAGCTCGCCGACGCCATCCGACGCGCGAACGACAAGCGCCTCGAGGCGGACGCGCTCCGCAGCGACGCCCTCGACGACACCACGCGACTGCGCCGGAAGGCCCAGGACGACTCCGACGCCCTCCTCGACGACGCGCGCGACCAGGCGCAGAAGCTGGTCGCGGACGCGGAGCGCCGCAGCCGAGAGCTGATGGACACCGCCGAGCGGCGCCTCGACGAGATCCGCACCGAGCGCGACGCGATCGCCGGCTACGTGTCCGGACTGCGCGGGCTCATCGGCCACATCGACGGGCTCGCGGACGACAGCGACGGCGACGACTCCGACGGCAGCGGCTCGGACGGCGGCAGCGGATCCGACGGCGGCTCGTCCGGCCGCTAGGCGGTCGCTGGGCGGTCGGGCTCAGCCGAGCTCGCCCGCCCACTCCGTCGGCAGCGGGGACGAGGCGGGCGCGACCACGCGCACGATCTCGTCGAGGACCCGGCGGGTCTGCGCCTCGCCGACCCAGAGGTGCTTCCCGCCCTCCACGGCCACGAGGTCCAGCTGCGGCACGCTCGCGAAGCGCTCGGCGGCCGCCTCGGGACGCAGGTAGTCGTCGAACTCCGGGACGAGCGCCACGAGCGGGCGGCCGTCCTCGCCCCAGGCGGCGACCTCCTCCGCGCTCGTGCGGTGCAGGGGCGGTGAGAGCAGGATCGCTCCCTCGACCGGGTGCTCCCTCCCCCACTTCAGCGCCAGCTCCGTCCCGAAGGACCAGCCGACCAGCCACGGGTGCGGCAGCCCGCGCTCCGCGACCAGCGTCATCGCGGCGGCGACGTCCGCGCGCTCCTCGGTGCCATGCCCGAACGCGCCCTCGCTCGTCCCGCGCGGGGACGCGGTCCCGCGGGTGTTGAAGCGCAGGACCGCCAGATCGGCGAGGGCGGGCAGCCGAGCGGCGGCCTTCCTCAGGATGTGGGAGTCCATGAAGCCGCCGTGGGTGGGCAGCGGATGCAGAGTCACCAGCGTCGCGACGGGCTCGCGCTCCAGCGGCAGCGCGAGCTCCCCCACCAGGGTCAGCCCGTCGGAGGTGTGCAGCTCGACGTCCTCGCGGCGGGCGGGGAGGACGACGCCTCCGCGGATCTCGTGGGTCATCGTGCTCCTCGGATTCTCCAGCAGTGCGTGTGCCAGTGGCGGCGGCCGGCCAGGTCGGCCGCGTCGCCGAGGGCGCCGTCGGCGCGCCAGGTGACCAGGTGCGGCTGGCCGATGTCGATGGTGAGCCCGCAGCCCGGGCAGAGGTAGTTCTTCACGGCCCGTGCGGCGGAGACGGGCTGGACGTTCCACTCCCGGCCGGCGTGGGACTCGGTGCGCCGGAAGCCGGCGAGCATCTGCGAGAGGTCGCGCTGCTCGTCGTCGTCGTCTCGGCGGCTGCCCCGGGGTCTGTTGCTGCGCGGCATCCCCCCAGTCTAGGAGGCCGCCGCCGGGCCCCTCCCGTCAGTGGGAGCTGTCGTCCATCTCGAGCCGGGTCTCCTCGGCGTCGAGCATCAGCTGTGCCCGCCGGAGCGTCCGCGAGGAGTAGACGCCGCGCCCGCGGGCGTCCAGCAGCGCCTCCCGCTCGGCGAGCAGGACCGCCCGGCGCAGCCGCAGGTACTGCGCGTGCGGGCCGAGGGGCGCGTCCTCCGCGCGCCCGACCTGCTCCCACGCCACCTGCGAGCGCGTCAGAGTGTCGCGGCGCACGCGCTCGAGGACGCGCTCGCCCGCCTCGCCGTCGGGCAGCTCCGCCACCGCCTCGGGGAGGGCCTGGATGCCCGTGGCCGCGACCTCGTCGAGCAGCGTCGCGAGCTCGCGGCGGTCGGCCTCGCCGTCGGTGCCCTGGATGCCGGTGAGCCGGATCAGGGCGGGGAGCGTCGCACCCTGGAGGAGCAGCGTCACGACGGCGACGGTGAAGGCGATCAGGATCAGCTGGGAGCGGTAGGGAGTCTCGTCCGGCAGCGACTGGGCCGCGGCGAGCGTGACCACGCCGCGCATCCCCGACCAGGACAGGACGACTCCGCCGCGCCAGCCGAACGCCTCGCTCGTGGTCGCGGCCAGATCGGTCTCGCGCCGGAGGTAGAGCCGCTCCGCTCGCACCTGCCGCCGCCGGAAGCGCTCGTCGCTGGTGGCGCTGTTGCGCAGTCGCATGAGGCCCACCGCCAGGCGCCGGTTGATCCGCTCCGCCCGCCGACCGGAGCTGCGCAGCCACAGGAGCAGCGGCCACACGAAGAGGGTCCGCAGCACGATCAGGATGACCACCGTCGCCAGACCCAGCAGCACGGCGGTGCCCACTCCGAACTCGCCCGGGTCCACGACCCCCGAGACGATCGCCTTGATCTCGGCGCCCATCAGCAAGAAGACGCCGTTCTCGAGCAGGAACTGCGCCGTCCGCCAGTTCACCCGCTCGCTGATCCGCGACTGCGACGAGAGGAAGCGCGCGCTGTTGTGCCCCGTGTAGATCCCGGTGACCACGACGGCGAGCACTCCGGACGCGCCCAGCTCCTCGGCCGGGATGTAGGCCAGGAACGGCACGGCGAAGGACACGGCGGTGTCCAGCACCGGATCCCGCAGCTTCGAGCGCACGAAGACGGTGAGCACGCCCATCACCAGTCCGAGGGCGATCGCCATCAGGACGGAGTAGACGAAGAGGACGCCCACCTCGCCCACGTCGATCGCGTCGGTCGTGACGGAGGCGCCGACCACGGCCGCCGCGGCCGTCGCGGCCCGCAGCAGCACCAGCGCCGACGCGTCGTTCACGAGGCTCTCGCCCTCGAGCACCGTCACCAGGCGGGGCGGGAGTCCGAGCTTCTTGCCGATCGAGGTCGCCGCCACCGCGTCGGTCGGACTCACGACGGCGCCCAGGGCGATCGCCGCGGGCAGGCTCAGATCGGGGAACACGAGGTAGAGGAAGCCGCCGACCACGAGCGCGGTCACCACGACCAGCAGCACCGAGAGCCCGAAGATCGAGCGCAGGTTCCGACGGAAGTCGGTGAGCGGCACCTGGATGGCCGCCGAGTAGAGCAGCGGCGGCAGCACGCCCGCGAGGATCAGCTCCGGCTCGACCTCGATGTCCGGGACACCGGGAAGATACGACGCGCCGATCCCGATGACGACGAGGAGGAGCGGTGCGGCGATCCCGAGGCGGCTCGAGAACCGCGCGACGGTGACGACAGTGATGATCCCGACGACCCCGAGCAGCGCGTAATCCACGGCACCAGGGTAGCGAGACGCTCAGCCCGCCGGACGCGGTGCCGAGCGGAGGGGAACGATCAGTACCAGCCGACCGACTCGGAGTGCGCCCAGGCGCCGCAGGGCGAACCGTAGCGGCCGGAGATGTAGCCGAGGCCCCAGGTGATCTGAGTGCTCGCGTTGGTCGCCCAGTCGGCGCCGGCCGTGGCCATCTTGCTGCCGGGGAGCGCCTGCGGGATGCCGTACGCGCCGCTGGACTTGTTCTCGGCGTAGACGTTCCAGCCGGACTCGCGGTTCCAGAGCAGGACGAGGCAGTCGTACTCGCTGTCGGCCCAGCCGCGCTGCACGATCATGTCGTACGCGATGGCCTTCGCCGAGCCGGGATCCGGAGCAGCGGCGCGCTGGACGGGAGCGGCGGTCTCGGCCTCGGCGGAGCCCGACTCCACCTCGTCGGCCGTTGCGGAGGCGGTCTGCGTCTCGGTGGGGGTGGGCGTCGGGGTGGGAGTGGGCGTCGGCTTCGCCTCGGCGCCGAACGAGTCGCGCTGGACGGTCCGCTCGACGGCGTCCGCGACCACGAGCCGCTGTGCGGAGTCGCCGTTGAAGCGCGCCGGCGCCTGGTAGTACGGGGACGCGACAGCGCCGCTGGAGGGATCGACGACGTTCACCATGGCGAACGCGATCGAGGCCGTGAAGGCCAGCACCGTCACCGGGATCCGAGCCCAGGAGCGCCGCACCGGGGTCTGGTGCGGGACCGCCGGGCGACCGCTGGTGCGGTTCGCGGGCGTGTGGGCGACGGAGGTCTGAGGATGCTGAGCCACGATTACGAAAGCATAACGGACGATGACCTGATCGGCCAGCAGATCCGGCTCCGGTCAGCGGACCGCCAGCATGACGTCGACGACCGTGTCGAGCAGCAGGTCGACCTGCGCCTCGGCGTAGCCTCCGCGCTGCGGGGCGAAGGAGACGGTCCGCACGTCGTCGACGGTCAGCACCGATCCGTCGCGGAAGTAGCCCGAGATCCTGTCGGCGAAGGCGTCGACCTGGCGGATGTTGTAGCCCGTCGTGAGAGCGCCGGCCCGGGTGAAGCGCTCGCGGGGAGCACGGGCCAGCCGGTTCACGATCTCCTGGGCGGTCGCCCGCGCGTCGGCGAGCCACGCCTCCTCGCCCCGGGCCGCGATCGCGTACTGGCGCTCCCGCAGGGCGAAGGCGTCCTCGAGGCGCTCGAGCGCCGCATCGACGTGGGGCGCGGAGTAGCCGCCCTTGCGCAGGCTGAAGGCGGTGTGACGCAGGTCGGCGGCGCGCAGGTCCGCCGGCCCCCCGGAGAGCTGCGAGTAGGCCTCGCGCGCCGACGCGAGGAAGGAGTCGACCTCGGCGGTGTCGTAGCCGGGACGGGACTCGCGGGCTCGGGGGAAGGGAGCGGTCATCCCGACATCATGCCAAGCCGCGCGCCGGGAGCGGAATCGGCACGCCCCGGGAGGCGCCTGCTCAGTGGGCGAAGAGGAAGTAGAGCACGTAGGCCGCGGCGGCCGACGGCAGGATCGAGTCCAGCCGGTCGAGGACTCCCCCGTGGCCGGGCAGCCAGGAGCTCATGTCCTTGATGCCGATGTCGCGCTTGATCAGCGACTCCGCGAGGTCGCCGAGCGTCGCGGTGAGCAGCACCACGACCCCGAACACCGCGCCGACCCACCAGGGCTGGCCCAGCATCAGCAAGGCGAGCAGGACCCCGACGACGATCCCCGCGACGGCCGCACCGGCGAAGCCCTCCCAGGTCTTCTTCGGGCTGATCCGAGGTGCCATCGGGTGCTTGCCCCAGGTGAGTCCGCTCACGTAGGCGCCGGTGTCGACGACGATCACGAGCACCAGGAACGCGAACGCCCAGAGCTGGCCGCCGGGCTCGGCGACGAGGCGGATCGCGAAGGCGCCGAGGAAGGTCGTGTAGCCCTGGACGAACGCGCCGAGGCCGATGTCGAGGGCGAGGTCTCTGCGGCTGGAGGCCGTGCGCCGGAAGAGCTGCTCGCCCAGGCGCCAGAGGCCGACGAGGACGGATCCGCCGAGGACCGTGGCCCACGCGGCGCCCAGGCCGCCGTAGTAGGCGGCGGGAACGGCGACGACCGCGACGATCCCGGTCGGGATGCGCGGGATGTCGCGGCCGGCGTGACGCAGGGCGTTCGAGAGCTCCAGCGCCGCGAGCAGCACCACCACCCCCGCGAGCACCATGAAGAGCTCCTTGACCAGCAGCAGGCTGACGACCATCGCGCCGCCGCCGAGCAGGCCGATCGCGGTCGCGGACACGAGGTTCCGGCCGCTGCGCGCGGTCAGACGGTCGTTCGTCGCCTCGAGCTGGGCGCGGGTCGCCTCGAGCTGGCGCTCGACGTCGGCCCGGCCCTGCTGGGCACGCGCACGCAGCGCGTCGCGGGTGACCATCCGGGATCCCCGGGCACCCGGGACGTGCGGAGACGGTCTCTTCTCGCCGCCCTCGGGTCCTTCGGGGATCTCGGGCACCGCTACACCTCGAGCAGTTCGGATTCCTTGCGCTTGAGCGCCTCGTCGATCGCGTCGACGTGCTGCTTCGTGAGCGCCTCGAGCTCCTTCTCGCCGCGGGCGAGCTCGTCGTCTCCGACGTCGCCCTTCAGCGCGTCGAGGTCGTCCTTGCCCTTGCGGCGGATGTTGCGCACCGCGATCTTGGCGTCCTCGGCCTTGGTGCGGACGATCTTGACGAACTCCTTGCGGCGCTCGGCGGTGAGCTCGGGCAGAGTCACGCGGATGATCGTGCCGTCGTTGGTCGGGTTGGCGCCGAGGTTCGGCATGTCCCGGATGGCCTGCTCGATGTCGCGCAGCGAGCCCTTGTCGTAGGGCGTCAGGACGAGCGTGCGGGCCTCCTGGTTCTGCATCGAGGCGAGCTGGGACAGCGGCGTCGGGGTGCCGTAGTAGCTCACCAGCACCTTCTGGAACATGCCGGGGTTCGCGCGTCCGGTGCGGACCGTGGAGAAGTCCTCCTTGGCGACCTCGACGGCCTTGCCCATCTTGGTCTTCGCGTCGGCCAGTACATCCGAGATCACAGGGAGCTCCTTAAGAGAGGGAAGTGGTCAGTCTAGTTCGAGACGAGCGTGCCGAGCTCGGCGCCGCGGATGGCCTTCGCGACGTTGCCCGAGGGCTCCATGCCGAAGACCTGCATCGGCATGCCGTTGTCCATGCAGAGGCTGAACGCGGTGGAGTCGACCACCTTGAGGCCCCGCTGGAGCGCCTCCTGGTAGGTCAGCGCGTCGAGCTTCTTCGCGTCGGGGTTCGTCCGCGGGTCGGCGTCGTACACGCCGTCCACGCCGTTCTTGGCGACGAGGACCACGTCGGCGTGCGTCTCGAGCGCGCGCTGCGCGGCGACCGTGTCGGTCGAGAAGTACGGGAGTCCGGCGCCGGCGCCGAAGATGACGACGCGGCCCTTCTCCATGTGCCGGATCGCCCGGCGGGGGATGTAGGGCTCCGCGACCTGCGTCATCGCGATCGCGGACTGCACGCGCGTCTCGGCGCCCGCCTGCTCGAGGAAGTCCTGGAGGGCGAGGGCGTTCATCACCGTGCCCAGCATGCCCATGTAGTCGGCCCGGCCGCGGTCCATGCCGCGCTGCGAGAGCTCGGCTCCGCGGAAGAAGTTGCCGCCGCCGACGACCACCGAGATCTCCACCTCGGTCGCGGCATCGGCGATCTCGCGCGCCAGAGCGCTGATCACATCCGGGTTCACGCCGAGCGTGCCGGCTCCGAACGCCTCCCCCGACAGCTTCAGAAGCACCCTGCGGCGCTTGCCCGTCGTCATCGCATCCGTCTCCGTCATGGACGTTTCCTCCCGTAGACCCGTACAAACCTATCCCGCGCGGAGCGGGCCCCGCGACCACGCCCGGGGCCGCGCCGGGCAGAACGAAGGGAGCCCGGGTCGACTGAACGACCCGGACTCCCCCCTGCAGTGCTGTTAGGCGCCGACCTTGAAGCGGGCGAAGCCCGACACGGTCAGGCCCGCGTCGCTCAGGACCTTGCTGACGGACAGCTTGTTGTCCTTCGCGTAATCCTGGTCGAGCAGGGCGACCTGCTTGAAGTACGCGTTCACGCGTCCCTCGATGATCTTCGGCAGGGCGGCCTCGGGCTTGCCCTCGCCGCGCGAGATCTCCTCGACGATGCGGCGCTCGTTGTCGACCTCGGACTGCGGCACGTCCTCGCGCGAGAGGTAGGACGGGTTCGCGAACGAGATGTGCTGGGCGACGGAGCGCGCGGTCTCGGCGTCCTCGCCCGCGTAGCCGACGACCACGCCGACCTGCGGGGGCAGGTCCTTGTTGGTCTTGTGGAGGTAGATCGCGAAGTGCTCGCCCGAGACGGAGGCCACGCGACGCAGCTCCACCTTCTCGCCGAGGATCGCGGCCTCGTCGTTGATGAGGTCGGCGACGGTCTTGCCGTCGGCGGGGGCCGCGAGTGCCTCCTCGACCGTGGTGGAGCCGGCGGCGACGACCGCGGCGAGCACGGCGTCGGCGAGGGCGATGAACTTCGTGCCCTTGGCGACGAAGTCGGTCTCGCAGGCGAGCTCGATCATCGTGGCGACGCCGTCCTTCTCGGCGGCGGCGACGAGGCCCTCGCTCGTGGAGCGGTCGGCGCGCTTCGCGTTGCCCTTGGCGCCCTTGAGGCGGAGGATCTCGACCGCCTTGTCCAGGTCGCCGTCGGCCTCGACGAGCGCGTTCTTCGTGTCGACCATGCCGGTACCGAGCTGCTCGCGCAGCGTCTTGACGTCAGCGAGGCTGAAATTTGCCATGTTCTCGGAACTCCTCTTGGTTCGGAAACCCTGTGGCGCCGTCACTCGCGGCGGCGGGCTCACGAAAGGAGCCCAGCACGCCGAGGTGACGGCGGTTCTTACTCGTGGTGAACGTGCACCGACCGAGCGGGGGCCGGACGACCGCGGGCGCGGCGTCCGACCCCCGTCACGGAACGGGGTGTCAGGCGGTGGCGGTCTCGTCGGTCGAGGTCGCGGTGGCCTCGGCCTCGTCGGTCGAGGTCGCGGCGGTGTCGGCCTCGGGGGCCTCCTCCGCGGCGGGGGTCTCGGCCTCGACGACGGCCTCGTCGGCGGTCTCGGCCTCGGCGTCGGCGACCTTCTCGGTCTCCGCGCCGGCCTGCTCGTTCGGCTCCTGCACGTCGGCGGCGGGCGCACCGGTGGAGAGCAGCTCCTGCTCCCACTCGGCCAGCGGCTCGACGGCGGAGACGTTGCCCTCGGCCTCGGGCTTCTGGTGGCGCTGGATGAGGCCCTCGGCCGCGGCGTCGGCGACGATGCGGGTGAGCAGGCTCACCGAGCGGATCGCGTCGTCGTTGCCCGGGATCGGGTACTGGACCTCGTCCGGGTCGCAGTTCGTGTCGAGGATGCCGATGACCGGGATGCCCAGCTTCTTGGCCTCGTCGATCGCGAGGTGCTCCTTCTTGGTGTCGACGACCCAGAGGGCCGACGGCGTCTTCGAGAGGTTGCGGATGCCGCCGAGCGACTTGTGCAGCTTGTCGAGCTCGCGCTTCTTGATGAGGAGCTCCTTCTTGGTGAAGCCGCTCTTCGACGTGTCGTCGAAGTCGAGCTCCTCCAGCTCCTTCATGCGGGCGAGGCGCTTCGAGACCGTCTGGAAGTTGGTCAGGAGGCCGCCGAGCCAGCGCTGGTTCACGTAGGGCTGGCCGACGCGGGTCGCCTGCTCCGAGATCGCGTTCTGCGCCTGCTTCTTGGTGCCGACGAAGAGGATGGTGCCGCCGTGGGCGACCGTCTCCTTGACGAAGTCGTAGGTCTTGTCGATGTAGGCCAGCGACTGCTGGAGGTCGATGATGTAGCTGCCCGAGCGCTCGGTCAGGATGAAGCGCTTCATCTTCGGGTTCCAGCGACGGGTCTGGTGCCCGAAGTGGACGCCGCTGTCGAGCAGCTGGCGCATGGTGACGACTGCCATGAGTCGTTCTCCTTGTCTCGGGGCCCGGGCGCACGACGGCGCCGAACTCCCGTTCGGTTGTCTGCGACGGCCGGTCGGCACGTCGCCCTGGCGCCCGGCGCACTCCCGCCCCGGCCGCGTGAGCGGAGAGGGACCGTGGGGAGCGGAGGCCGAATGGGCGCGCGTAGTCACCCCGACGAGCGAGGTGCTCCGTGGAGTCTAGCACCAGGACGGCCGCCTCTCCCGCTGCTGCGGGAGGGCGGCCGTCGGGGCACGGGAGGCCGGTGCTACTTGCGCGCCGACTTCATCACGGTGCGGATGTGCAGGGTGTCCATCTCCTCCAGCGAGCGGCCCTTGGTCTCGGGCACGAACATGAAGACGAAGACGAACGAGATCGCCGCGAAGGCGGCGTAGAGGCCGTAGGCGAGGGTGAGCGACACGTCCTGCGAGAGGATCGGGAAGGTCACCGTGATGGCGAAGTTCGCGATCCACTGGGCCGAGGCGGCGAGGCCGAGCGCGGCCGCGCGGATCCGGTTCGGGAAGATCTCGCCGAGGAGGACCCACACCAGCGGGCCCCAGGTCGCGCCGAAGAAGACGACGAACGCGTTCGCCGAGACGAGGGCGATCGGCCCCCAGGCGCCGGGCAGCGAGACGTCCTCGCCGCTGATCGTCGACTGGCTGAAGGCGATGGCCATCAGCGCGAGCGAGACCGCCATGCCGGCCGAGCCGACCAGCAGCAGCGGCTTCCGGCCGACCTTGTCGACCAGGAAGATCGCCACGAAGGTGACGACGACGTTCACGACCGAGGTGAAGACCGAGATCGCGAAGGAGTTGGACTCGTCGAATCCGACCGCGCTCCACAGAGAGGTGGAGTAGTAGAAGATCACGTTGATGCCCACGAACTGCTGGAACACCGACAGCAGGATGCCGACCCAGACCACCGGGAGCAGGCCGAGCGCGGGGCCGCGGAGGCTGGAGCGTTTCGCGTTCTCGGAGTCCTCGTCGATCTTCTTCTGGATGTCCGCGAGGGCCTCGTCGACCTCGTCGCGCGGCGTGACCGTCGCGAGGACCGCGCGGGCGTCCTCGGAGCGGCCTCGGGTCGCGAGGTAGCGGGGCGACTCCGGCAGGGTCAGGGCCAGGAGGCCGTAGACGACCGCCGGCACGGCGCAGGCGATGAACATCCAGCGCCAGGCGGCGACGCCGAACCAGAAGGGCTCGGAGGCGCCGTCCGCGCCGTTCGCGATGAGGGTGTCCGAGAGCAGTGCGGCGAAGATGCCGAGCGTGATCGCCAGCTGCTGCAGCGACGCGAGGGCTCCGCGGATGGCCTTGGGCGCGATCTCCGAGATGTAGGTCGGAGCGATCACGGAGGCGATGCCGATTCCGAGGCCGCCGACCACGCGCCAGAGCACGAGGTCCCAGACCGCGAACGCCGCGCCTGCGCCGATGGAGGAGATGAAGAAGAGCCCGGCGCCGAGCAGCATGACCTTGATGCGGCCCCAGCGGTCGGCCAGGCGGCCCGCGAGGTACGCGCCGAGCGCGCAGCCGAGCAGGGCGGAGGCGACGGCGAAGCCGATCAGGGCGGCCGAGAGCTGGAACTCGCCCTGCACCGCCTCCACGGCACCGTTCACCACCGACGAGTCGAAGCCGAAGAGGAAGCCGCCGACCGCCGCCGCGATCGCGAGGCCGATCACCTTCCTCTTCAGCTTCGCCGCCGAGGGGTTCGGGATGTCCGCTCTCCCGCTGGTCGTGTCAGATCGTCCGCTGGTCATGGTCGTCTCCGATTCTCGCCGCCGGTGGGGGCGGGGTGCCGCTCCCGAGCCGGATCACCGGCACGCTACTCCTCTCCGAGGGACCGCCGGGACGGGTTGCGCTCTCCCCCTGCCGGATGTCCTCCCTCCACAGCCGGGCCGGTAGTGCTCTCCTCCCCTGATCCGCTCGGCCGACCGCCGGTCCTGACTCGGCTCCGGGAGGGTGGCCGCATGCTCCGATCCCCGCTCCTGCGCCCGGGCGTGTTCGCCCTCGCCGCTCTGCTCGTCGGGGCGCCCCTCGGCGCCTCGCCCTCCGGCACCTCGTCTCCCGTCCGGTCCGACCCGCGGTGGACCCCGCCCGTCGCGGGCTTCTCCGTCGTGGAGCCGTGGGGCGCACCGGCGCACCGCTACGCCCCCGGGCACCGCGGGATCGACCTCGCGGCAGCGGTCGGGCAGCCCGTGGTCGCGGTCGCGGCGGGCACCGTGTCGTTCTCGGGCAGGGTGGTCGACCGGTCCGTGGTGAGCATCGTGCACGCCGACGGACTGGTCTCGACGGTCGAGCCGGTCGACGGATCGGTGACGGCGGGGCAGGTCCTCACTGCGGGCCAGCCCGTCGGAGCAGTGGGTGCGGGCGGCCACTGCGACGGGAGGTGCGTGCACCTCGGCGTCCGCGAGGGCGGCGACTACGTCTCGCCGATGCGGTTCTTCGGCGGGATCCCCCGGGCGGTGCTGCTGCCGCTGGACGAGGTGCAGGGTGGGGAGCGCGTGACGCAGAAGGCTGCGTCCAGCGACTCGCGGATCCGGTCAGGCGCGGGGGTGGGCGAGGCGGTACGCGTCGCGGACGCGCTCGGTCGAGACGTGGGTGTAGATCTGCGTGGTGCCCAGGCTCGCGTGGCCGAGCAGCTCCTGGACGGCGCGGAGGTCGGCTCCCCCGTCGAGCAGGTGGGTCGCCGCGGTGTGGCGGAGGGTGTGCGGGCCGGACGGGCCGGAGCCCTGCCCGCCGTCGAGCAGCCTCGCCACGACGCCGTAGACCGTGCGCGGGGTGAGGCGCGCGCCCCGCCGTCCCAGCAGCAGGGCCCGGCTCCCGTCGGCGGTGGCGAGAGCGGGTCGGGCGCGCTCCAGGTAGTCGACGAGCGCCTCCTTCGCGGGCACGCCGAACGGGACGACCCGCTGCTTGGCGCCCTTGCCCGTGACGAGCACGGTGAGGCGGCCGAGGTCGAGGTCGCCCACGTCGACGGCGACCAGCTCCGAGACCCGGATCCCCGAGGCGTAGAGCAGCTCGACGATCGCGAGGTCCCGCAGCGCGACCGGGTCCTCCGTCGCGCCGCGCGCCGCGACCGTGTCGAGCAGCTGCTCCGCCTGCGGGAGCGTCAGGACCCGCGGCAGGGTCCGACCGGACTTGGGCGTCTTGAGGCGTGCGGCGACGTCGATCGGCAGCCGCTCGGTCCGCTGCGCCCACGAGGAGAAGGAGCGGACGGCGGCGGTGCGCCGGGCGAGGGTCGCGCGGGCGATCCCGGACTCGGACTCCCGCCACAGCCAGTCGCGCAGCAGCTCGAGGTCGAGCTCGGCGGTGCGGGGCCGCCCTTTCTCCTCCGCGTGGGTGACGAGACCCGCGAGGTCGGAGCGGTAGCCCTTCGCCGTGGCGGGCGAGAGAGAGCGCTCGTCGAGGACATAGCGGAGGAAGTGCTCGATCGAGTCGGCGAGCGTCTCGCCGGTCATGATCCGTCCGGCATCCGCGACCAGAGGTCGATGCGCCCCTGCTCGTCGAGCCCCTCGAGCCGCTCGATCAGGTCCGTGCCGAACCGAGTCGCGATCGGGGCCGGCGCCGTCGGCACGAACGAGGCGGCCACCGTCTCCGGGTGGACGTGGACGAGCGAGAGGCTCTGCGCCCCGTCGATGCCGGCGAGCTCCCGCTCGGGCGCCCCGAGGTCCATCGTGTAACTGGTGGCGCCGGCGACGAACACGGGCACGCCCGCGAAGGCCGCGGCAGTGGGGTAGTGCAGGTGCCCGCCGAGGATCGCGCGGACGTCGGTGCCGCGCACCACCTCCTCGAGGCGGTCGATCCCCCGCAGCTCGAGCACGGTCATCGCGCCGAGCGGTGTGGGCAGCGGAGGGTGGTGCAGGGCGAGGATCGTCCCGAGCGGCGCCGGCGCGGCGAGTTCGTCCTTCAGCCAGGCCAGCTGGGCGTCGGTGAGATCGCCGTGGTGGAAGCCGGGCACCGCGCTGTCGAGCGCGATGAGCCGGAGCCCGCCGAGGTCGACGACCTGGTCCACGGGTCCCGCGCCCGCCGGGTCCTGGTCGAGGAGCACCCGCCGGAAGGCTCCGCGCTCGTCGTGGTTGCCCATCACCCAGACGATCGGGCAGCCGAACCTCTCGCCCACCGGATCGAGCTGCGCGCGCACGCGCCGGTAGGCGTCCTCCTCGCCGCGGTCCGCGACGTCCCCGGTGACCACGATCGCGTCCAGGCGCCCGCCGCGCTCGGCAAGCCGGCCGACCGCCTGCGCGAGCCGGGCGACCGTGTCGACCTTCCCGTAGAGCGGAGCCCCGTCGGCCAGCAGGTGCGTGTCGCTCAGGTGCGCGATGACCCTGTCGGCCGCGCGGAAGTGCCCGAGCTGCGGGCGCTCCCCGCCGTGTCCTGCTGCCGTGGCGTCCATGCCGCTCCCCTCGCCGATGCCCCCTCAGCGTAGGGCGGACCGCCGACAGCGCCGCGGCGGCGGGGCCGCTCATCCTGGTGACCGCTCCCAGTCCCCGTCCTCGGAGCGGTGGACGCGTCCGTCGGCGAGGAGCGCACCCAGAGCCGACAGCGCCGAATCGAGCGATTCACCGGCGAGGCGGGCGACGGTTGCGGCGTCACAGCCTCCTTCGGAATCGACGACGGCCAGGACTCGCGTCTCAGCCGCGGTCAGCGCTCGGCGCGTTCCGTCCTCGTCACCGACTCCGAGCAGTTCGAGCACGTCCGGCGGCGAGGTGACACAGGTCGCCGCGTATTCGCGGAGGAGCCGGTGGCAGCCGGCGGAGGAGGCGCTGGTGACCGGGCCCGGGACCGCGCCGAGGGGGCGGCCCAGGGCGGCCGCGTGGCCGGCGGTGTTGAGGGAGCCGGAGCGGGCGCCGGCCTCGACGACGACGGTGCCGGCGGTCGAGGCGGCGATGAGGCGGTTGCGCTGCAGGAATCGCCAGCGGGTGGGAGTCGTGCCCGGCGGGACCTCGGTCGCGACGCCGCAGCCGGGGGTGGCGATGATGCGGTGGAGGAGGTCGGCGTGGGCCGTCGGGTAGAGGCGGTCCGCTCCCCCGGCGAGGAACGCGACCGTGCGACCTCCCGAGCCGAGGGCGGCGCGGTGGGCGACGGCGTCGATCCCGAAGGCGCCGCCCGAGACGACCGAGACGCCGCGGGTCGCGACGCCCGCGGCGAGTTCGGCGGCCACGTGCTCGCCGTAGCCGGTCGCAGCGCGTGCGCCGACGAGGGCCAGCCGGTGCGGCGGAGCGAAGGCCGCGGGATCGCCGCGCAGCCAGAGCAGGAGCGGCGCGTGCGGCCCGAGGTCGTCGAGCGACTCGGGCCACTCGGGAGCCCCGGGAAGCAGCAGCCGGGCGCCGAGGCGCTCAGCGATCTCGAGACGGCGGAACAGGAGCCTGCGGTCCAGGCGCGGCCGCCAGCGGGTCAGCCCCGACTGCAGCGCGGCGACCTCGGAGCCGAGCAGCGCGCTCGCCGGGTCACCCTCCTCGGAGGGAGCGCGATGCGGAGGCGCGAGGATCTCCTCCGCGGAGGAGGACGACACGACGTGCGCGAACGCCTCCGCCGGCCCGACCCGCTCGATGAGGAGGGCTGCGACGGAGTCGCCGGGCTCGGTCAGCGAGTTCCAGGCGCATCGAGCGGCGGCGTCCACGAGCTCGCTCCGCGCGCCGTCCGACTCGCCCGTCCTCTCGGCAGCTGACCCCGGATCGGCTGCGCTGCTCGGCAGCAGACGGCGGACGGCATCGAGCTCCGCGGCGTCGAAGAGGGAGTCGGGCCGGATCACGCGGCACCTCCTCGGAGGACGAGCGCGCGTGCCAGGTGGGCTGCGGTCGGCCGGTCGGCCGCGTCGAGGTCCGCGAGAGTCCAGGCCAGCCGCAGGACCCGGTCGTAGCCGCGCATGGTCACCAGACCGCGCTCGAGGGCCCGGTCGAGCGTGCGGGACTCGGCGCTGGTCGGGCGCACCGCGTCCGAGCGCAGCCACGCGCCGGAGACCTCCGAGTTGAGCGTCCACGGAGTGGAGGCGAGGCGGGCGCCGGCCAGGGACCGAGCAGCAGCGACACGGGCGCGGGCCTCGCCCGTCGACATCCCCGGCGAGTCGCGGCGCGCCGCCAGCTGAGCCGCGCTGATGCGGCGGACGGTCAAGCGGATGTCGACGCGGTCGAGCAGCGGGCCGCTGAGCCGCGCCAGGTACCGGCGGCGGACCGCGGGGGCGCAGGTGCAGGTCTCACCGGGAATGCCGAAGCGGCCGCACGGACACGGGTTGGCCGCGAGGACGAGCTGCACCCGCGCGGGGAACTCGGCGACAGCGTTCGCCCGGTGGATGCGGATCACTCCGGACTCGAGCGGCTGGCGCAGCGCGTCGAGCGCGACGGAGGAGAACTCGGGGGCCTCGTCGAGGAACAGCACGCCGCGGGTGGCGCGGGCGACCGCACCGGGACGGATGCGGCCGCTGCCCCCGCCGACGATCGCCGCGGATGAGGCGGAGTGGTGCGGACTCTCGAACGGCGGCCTGCGCACCAGCGCGCCACCGGTCGGCGCTCCGACGAGCGAGCGCATGCAGGTCGCCTCGAACGCGGCGGCGTCGTCGAGATCGGGGAGGATGCCCGGCAGGCGCGAGGCGAGCATCGTCTTCCCGGCGCCGGGAGGCCCGAGCAGGAACACGTGGTGCCCGCCCGCCGCCGCGACCACCATCGCCTCGGCCGCCTCTTCGTTGCCCACCACGTCGGACAGGTCGAGGCGGGCCTCCGGCTCGGCCAGCGTCGCGGGCGGCGGCGCGGCCTCGGGGAGCACCGGCACCTCCCACTCCGCTCCGTGCCAGACGGCGGCCGCCGCCAGCGAGGAGACCGCGATCACCTCGACGCCGTCGACCAGCTCCGCCTCGAGCCGGTCCTCGACGGGGACCATCACACGGCGCCTGCCCTCGCGAGCGGCCGCGAGCACCGCGGGCAGCACGCCCGGGACCGAGCGCAGCCGGCCGTCCAACCCGAGCTCGCCGATGTGGACGACCGCGGCGACCGACTCCGCGTCGACCTCCCGGAGTGACGCGAGAGCGGCCAGCCCGATCGCGAGGTCGAAGGCGGAGCCGTGCTTGGGCATCGCGGCCGGCGAGAGGTTCACCGTGATCTTGTACTCGGCGATCGTGCTGCCGGAGTTGATCGCGGCCGAGCGGACCCGCTCCTTCGCCTGCGCGAGCGCCGCGTCGGGCAGGCCGATGAGCACCATGCCGGGCGTGCCGTCTGCTGAGTGCGCCTCCACTCCGACCACGGCTCCGGCGAAGCCGACGAGGCCGACGGCGGACGTCCTTCCCAGGCCCATCACGCCACCGCCCGCAAGTGCCGGATCTGCGACGGGACTCCCCCGGGCGCGACGATGCCTACCGCGTCGATCCGCAGGTGGCGGGAGCGCTCGTGGTGCTCGTCGGCCCACGCGTAGGCGAGCCGGCGCAGGCGCTGCGCCTTGGCCCGCGTGATGGCCTCGACCGGCAGTCCGAAGCGCGTCGACGAGCGCGTCTTCACCTCCACCACGACCAGTGCTGATCCGTCGCGGGCGACGATGTCGAGCTCGCCCTCGCGGATCCTCCAGTTGCGGTCGAGGATCTCGAATCCGCTGTCTCTCAGGTGCGCCGCCGCGATCTCCTCGCCGCGCCGCCCCAGTTCGTCCTTGTCCATGCGTCCTCCTGCCGGAAGCGTGCAGGAGCAGGCGGGCGCGGCGGAGTGGAGGGTGACGGTTCCGGGGAGAACGTGCCAGATCGACGGCTGTGGAGGGAGGCCGGGCACCGGCAGGACGGCGGACGGCGGCTGCTCGACCTGCACGTGGCGGGACCGGGGGTCTCGATACGCCGCCGGAGGCGGCTACTCGACCAGCAAGGAGTTCAGAGGCGGCTGCTCGACCGGCGAAGACGGGCGGCTACTCGACCAGCACCGGGGCCGGAGCCTGCGACGACAGAGCCCTACTCGTCGAGTGCGAGCTCCTTGGGGAGCTCGAACTCCTTGCGGGACAGCTCCTCGACGTTGACGTCCTTGAACGTCAGCACGCGCACCGACTTCACGAAGCGGTCGGAGCGGTAGACGTCCCAGACCCACACGTCGCGCATGGTCAGCTCGAAGTAGAAGTCGTGCTCGGTGTCGCGGCGGACCAGGTCGACCTCGTTCGCCAGGTAGAACCGGCGCTCGGTCTCGACGACGTACGAGAACTGCGAGACGACGTCGCGGTACTCCCGGTACAGTGCCAGCTCGACCTCGCGGTCGTAGTCCTCGAATTCGTCCTCATCCATCGTTGGACAATCCTACGCCGCGCCGACGGGCCCGGACGCCGGGACCGCCTCGTCGGCGCTCTCCCGCGACTTCGACAGCCAGGTCACCCGGTGCAGCGGGGACGGGCCTACCCGCTCGATCCCCGCCCAGTGCGCCGCGCTGCCGTAGCCCTTGTTGCTGTCCCAGGCGTAGTCGGCGAAGTCGTCGTGGTGGCGCACCATCTGGCCGTCCCGTCCCACCTTCGCGAGCACGGAGGCGGCGGACACGGCGGCGCAGTCGCGGTCGGCCTTCACGCGGGTGACGATCGTCAGCTCGGCCGCCCACCCGCCCAGCGCGGGCGTCAGCCAGTCGTGCGCGCCGTCGAGGAGGACGACGGCGGTGGCGAGGTCGACGCCCTGGTCGGCGAGGCGCTCGATGCCCCTGGACGCGGCGCGGCCGAGGCCGGCGATGATCCCGGTCTCGTCGATCTCGTCCGCGGAGGACTCGCCGATCGCCCAGGCCGAGACCCACTTCGCCACTCCCGGCAGGAGGGCCTCGCGGCGGGCGGGCGCGAGCATCTTGGAGTCGCGGAGCCCCTCGGGGAAGCGCCCGCAGCGGCTCCCGATCGATACGACGCCGACCGAAACCGGACCGGCGATCGCCCCGCGGCCGACCTCGTCGCAGCCGATCACCGTCTCGTAGCCCTGCCGGAAGAGGCGCCGCTCCTGCGTCAGCGTCGGCTCGGCGACGACCACCTAGCCCTGCCCGCTCTGCGTGTCGTCCGAGCCCTCCTCGGAGGCCTCGGTGTCGACTCCGCGGAACACCGACGGGTAGTCGTCGAGCCACGCCCACTGCTGCACGGGCCAGGTGACGAGGATCGCGCGGCCCACGACGTTGTCGATCGGCACGAAGCCGCCGCCCGGCTTGTCCGTGTTGTAGCGGGAGTCGGCGGAGTTGTAGCGGTTGTCGCCCATCACCCAGAGCGAGCCCTCGGGCACCACGACGTCGAACGGGGTGGCCGAGACGGCCTGCACTCCGTCCGGGAGCTTCACGTAGGGCTCGTCGATCGGGTTGCCATTGATCTCGACCTGGCCGAGCGGAGTGCAGCAGGTCACGTGGTCGCCGGGCAGGCCGATGACGCGCTTAATGAGGTGGTCGTTGCTGTCGGGGGCGGTGAGGCCGACGAGCGCGAGAGCCGAGTCGACCGCGGCCTGGAACGGCGGCACGGAGGGCTCGGAGCTCGGCGAGAGCCAGCCGCCGGGATCGCGGAAGACGACGACGTCGCCGCGCGAGATCGGCACGACTCCGGGCACGAGCTCGTTCACGAGGATCCGGTCGTTCTCGACGAGCGTCTGCTCCATGGAGGAGGAGGGGATGTAGAAGGAGCGGATCAGGAAGGTCTTCACGAGGAAGGAGACGAGCACCGCGACCACGAAGATGATCAGCACGTCGCGGAGGAAGAGCAGGACGCCCCGGCGCTTGCGCGGGCGCTTCTCGGACGGATCCGCCGAGTGGCGGGCGTGATCCTCCCCTCCGGGGAGGCGGACCGGGGCCGTGCTGTCTGTCATCGCTCGCCGTCGCCCCTACTGTGCATCACCGGGTGGACTCCCCGGACGGATCGCCCCCGAGAAAGGGAGGAACCCCGGTCCATCATAGGTGGACCGGGGTTCCCGAGAAGTCGTGAGGATGCCGCTCAGGCGTCGCGCTTCTCCTTGATCTTGGCCTTCTTGCCGCGCAGGTTGCGCAGGTAGTAGAGCTTCGCGCGACGGACGTCACCGCGGGTGACGACCTCGATGTGGTCGATGACCGGCGAGTGCACGGGGAACGTGCGCTCGACGCCGACCTGGAAGCTCACCTTGCGGACGGTGAAGGTCTCGCGGACGCCCTCGTTGGACCGGCCGATGACGACGCCCTGGAAGACCTGGATGCGCGAGCGGGAGCCCTCGACGATGTTGACGTGGACCTTGACGGTGTCGCCGGCGCGGAAGTCCGGGACATCGCTGCGGAGGGACGCCGCATCGACGGAATCGAGGATGTGCATGCTGTATCGCTCTCCGTGCCCGCCACAGGTCGAACACCGTTTCGTTGATGGAAGTCGGTCGTGCCCACGTCGTCGCGGCTCCCCTGTGGCAGAGCCTGCGCGAGGCACAAGCGCTCATTCTGCCATGCCGCGTCGATCCGCGTCAAAGCAGGGTGTTCCACGAGCAAGGCCCCGCAGCGGAACGACCCCTCGCAGGAGGCCTGTGCCCTCAGAGGACGATGGTCTGCCCGTCCTGGGGGCGCTCCGGGTCGAAGCCCTCGCCGGCGACGGGGCAGTGAGCGCCCTCGGCCTGCTCGGACGCCGCCTCCGAGAAGGCGAGGAGAGTGGCGCGCGCGTCGGCGAGGAACCGCCACGCCGAGTGCCAGAAGGCGGCCACTCCGAGGACCACCGAGAGCAGGCCCAGCGCCCAGGCGCCGGGCGGGAAGAAGCCGAAGGCGATCAGGGAGAGGTGCCACGCGCCGACCACGGCCACGTCGCCCCACGCGGGGGTGCGCGTGGGCCGCACGGTCACCCGGAATGCGACGATCGCGGCCACAGCCGTGAGTGCGACCGCCAGAATGGGAAGGGCGATCACCAGGCCGAGCACGGTCCAGCCGCTCGATCCTCCGAAGACCCCGTACCCGAAGAGGATCCAGAGGGGCAGCACGATCGCCGCCGGGAACTGCCAGGAACCGAATGCCCGTCGCGTGCGCATGCACCGACCGTACCCACCACCGCTGAACAACGGCTCAGCGGACCCCGAGAGGATCAGGATGATCGAGCTACGCACCCCCGCCGAGATCGAGGAGATGCGTCCCGCCGGCCGCTTCGTCGGCGAGGTACTGAAGGCCACCTCCGCCGCCGCCGCCGTGGGCGTGAACCTGCTGGAGCTCGACCGGCTCGCTCACGACATGATCCGCAGGGCCGGCGCCGAGTCCTGCTACATCGACTACCACCCCTCCTTCGGCGCGAGCCCCTTCGGCAAGGTCATCTGCACCTCCGTCAACGACGCGGTGCTGCACGGCCTGCCCTTCGACTACCGCCTGAAGGACGGCGACCTGCTCACCCTCGACTTCGCCGCCTCCGTGAACGGCTGGGTCGCCGACTCGGCGATCAGCGTCGTGGTCGGGACGCCGCGCGAGGAGGACCTCGCCCTCATCGACACCACCACCCGCGCGCTCGAGGCCGGCATCGCCGCCGCGCAGCCCGGGAAGAAGATCGGCGACATCTCCGCGGCCATCGCGGCCGTCGCGCGCGCCGAGGGCCTGTCCATCAACACCGACTTCGGCGGCCACGGCGTCGGCCGCACGATGCACGGCGACCCGCACATCCCCAACGACGGACGCGCCGGCCGCGGCTACCCGCTCCGCCCGGGCCTCGTCGTCGCGATCGAGCCGTGGTTCCTGCAGACGACCGACGAGATCTACACGGACAAGGACGGCTGGACCCTCCGCAGCCGCGACGGATCGCGCGGCGCGCACATGGAGCACACGATCGCCATCACCGAGACGGGGAACATCGTCCTCTCCGCTCGGGACTGACCGAGTAGTGGACAGCGGCGCTATCCGATAGCGATACTGTCCGTGTGCGAATCTCGGAGCTCAGCCGCAGCAGCGGCGTCAGCCTGCCCACGATCAAGTACTACATCCGGGAGGGGCTGCTGCCGCCGGGCGACGCCGCCGGCCCCCAGCGGGCGGAGTACGGGGACGCCCACGTCGCCCGCCTGACGCTGCTCCGGGCGCTCATCGAGAGCGGCGGCGTCGGCATCGCCGGCGCGAAGCGGATCGCGGCCGCGCTCGACGCGGGCATCGGCCCGACTGCGGCGTTCGAGGTGGCGCAGGACGTGGTCTCCGTGAGCGCCGACTCGACGGCGTCCGCCACCGAGGCGTCGGTGCGGCGGATCGCCGAGGCGGCGGGCGCCGACCACTGCGGCCACCCCGCCGTGGCGACGGCGGCCCGGGCGCTCGACGCGCTCGAGCTCTCCACTGGACCGATGAGCGCCCGCTGGCTCGAGGCCTACGCCCGCGCCGCCGCCCTCGTCGCCTCCGCCGACCTCGACGAGCTGCAGGCCCGCGAGAGCGTGAGCGAGCAGGCGGCCGTCGCCGCGGTCGGCACCGCGCTCGGAGACGTGGTGCTGCAGTCGCTCCGGCGCGTCGCCCAGGCGCGCGAGACGCAGAACCGCTTCGGCGGCGGGGCGGAGGCGGTCCGATGAGCACGGCGACCGAGACGCCCGCGAGCACAGCCTCCGCCGCCCCGCATCGGCCCCTCCTGGTGCTCGCTGCCGCGATGGCGGTCGGCGCCCTCCTCTGTGTGATCGCACTGGTCGTCGATCCCCGCGAGCTCGGCGGGCAGCCGCTCTGGGCCAAGCCGCTGAAGTTCTGCCTGTCGATCGCGCTGTACGCCGTGACGCTCGCCTGGCTGATCGGGCTCGTGCCCCGCCGACGCCGCCTCGCCCGAGCGCTGGGCACGATCGCGGCGGTCGGCCTGGCGGTCGAGATGGTCGTGATCGGAGGCGCCGCCCTGGTCGGCGAGCGCAGCCACTTCGACGTCTCCACTCCCCTGCACGCCGCGCTCTGGGCCTCGATGGCCGTCTCGATCGTGGTGGTCTGGCTGGCGACGCTGGTCCTCGCCGCCCTCCTGGCGCGGGTGCCGCTCGGCGACCCGGCGCTGACGCTGGCCGTACGCGCCGGACTCGTGATCGGGCTCGTCGGGATGGGCCTCGCGTTCCTGATGACGGGACCGTCGCCCGGCCAGATCAGCGACTACCAGGGCGTCGTCGGCGCGCACGCCGTCGGAGTCGCGGACGGCGGACCGGGACTCCCGCTGCTGGGCTGGAGCACCACCGTCGGCGATCTGCGCATCCCGCACTTCGTCGGGATGCACGCCCTCCAGGGGCTCCCGCTGCTCGCGCTGCTGCTCGGACGGCTGGCACCCCGGATCCCCGTGCTGCGCCCTGGATCGATCCGGCTGCGGCTCGTCGCACTGGCCTCGGCGGCCTGGGCGTCCGCCGTCGGCCTCACCTGCTGGCAGGCACTGCGCGGACAGGCGCTGACCGCACCGGATGCGATGACCCTCGCCGTCGCTACTGTGGCGGTGGTCGCCCTCGCTGGAGGCACGATCCTCACCCTCGCACGAATGGAGGCCCGCGCATGAGCCGGCTGCACCGCGGCTGGACGCCGCTCGGGATCGTCTACCTCGTCCTCGCCCTCGCCGGGCTGATCGGAACGTGGACCTGGAACGTGCGGGCGATGCAGGAGGGCGCGGACGTGCTGGCCGGCCTCGCCGCGGGCGGGCCGTGGGTGTCGTCGTTCTCGACCGACCTGCTGGTCGTCGCGATCGCGGCCGTCGCCTTCATGGTGGTGGAGGGCCGCCGGATCGGGATGCGCCGCGTCTGGATCCTGGTGCTGCTCGCGCCGCTGGTCGCCCTCGCGTTCGCGTTCCCGCTCTTCCTGGCCCTCCGCGACCGGCACCTGGCCCTCGCGACCCGGTGATCGCCGCCGCGAGATGCCACCTGTGAGGACGACACGCCGCGGCGCCGCGTCAGAGGTGGCATCTCGCAGCGGGGGTCAGGGCAGCAGTTCGGGACGGACGCGGCGGGTGCGCTCGACGCTCTGCTCGTGGCGCCAGGCGGCGATCGCCCCGTGGTTGCCGCTGAGGAGCACCGGAGGGACGTCGAGGCCCCGCCAGGAGGCCGGCTTGGTGTAGCTCGGGTACTCGAGCAGCCCGTCGGAGTGGCTCTCCTCGACCAGGCTCGCCGGGTTGCCGACCACGCCCGGGACCAGGCGCCCGACGGCCTCGATCATCGCCATCACGGCGACCTCTCCTCCGTTGAGGACGTAGTCGCCGAGGCTGATCAGACGCACCCGCGCGCGCTCGGCCGTGTGGTCGACGACGCGCTGGTCGATGCCCTCGTAGCGGCCGCAGCCGAAGACGAGGGACGACTCCTCCGCGAGCTCGCGAGCGGTCGCCTGGGTGAAGAGCTCGCCCGCCGGCGAGGGGAAGATCACTACCGGATCCTCCGCCGAGGCGAGGATCGAGTCGAGCGCCTCGCCCCACGGCTCCGGACGCATCACCATGCCGGCTCCGCCGCCGTAGGGCGTGTCGTCGACGGTGCGGTGGCGGTCGTGGGTGAAGTCGCGGAGGTCGTGCACGCCGAGTTCGATCAGCCCGCTCTGCCGCGCACGGCCGAGCAGGCTGATGTCGAGCACGCCGAAGAACTCCGGGAAGATCGAGACGATGTCGATCCTCACGACCGGGGCTCCTCCTCGGAGGTGCCGACGGCGGCGGGCGCGTCGAGGTCGTCGCCCGCAGGAGCTTCCGCGGTCTCGACGGCGTGCGTCTCGGCGGCGTCCGGCTCGTCGGCGTCCGCGGGCGCGCTCAGCGCCGGGTCCGCGAGGTCGACACCGCTGAGGTCGACCGCGGCGGGCTCCTCCTCGGGAGCCTCCTCGAACAGGCCGATCGGCGGCGTGACCGTGACGATCCCCGCGGCGGCGTCGACGGAGGGGACGATCGCGTTCACGAACGGCACCATCACCTCGCCGGAGGGGGTGCCGACGATGAGCAGGTCCTGTGCGGGGAAGTGGTCGACGCGGCGGACGGTGCCGACCTCGACGCCGTCGCGGACGACCTTCATGCCGACCAGCTGGTAGTCGTACCAGGAGTCGTCCTCGCCCGGCTGGGTCTGCACCTCCTCGTCGATCCAGAGGATCGCCTTCAGGAGGGTCTCGGCGGCGTTGCGGTCGTCGACACCCCGGAAGAACGCGACGGGGTGGCTGTTGTACCAGCGCAGCTCGACGAGCTCGAGCTTCTTGCCGTGCCACTCGGAGGTGCGGGGCACCTGCAGCGTGAACGTGGATCCGGGGGTGAAGCGCTTGTCGGGCTCGTCCGTGTACAGCTCGAGCTTGATGGCGCCCTTGAGCCCGTGGGCCTTGGTGAGTCGGGCGACGCGGAGCTGCGTCGTGCCCGGTCCGGTGACCGACACCTCTACTTGTCGGTGTCGACGACGTCGACGCGCACGCGGCGCCCGTCGGCGAGCGCGGCGACGAGAGTGCGGACAGCCTTGGCGGTGCGACCGGAGCGTCCGATCACGCGGCCGAGGTCCTCGGGGTGCACGCGCACCTCGAGGACCTCTCCGCGCGGGGAGCTCGTGGCCACGACACTGACCTCATCGGGGTTCTCGACGATCCCCTTGACGAGGTGTTCGACGGCGGGAGCGAGCACTGACTACGCCTCGGTGGAGGTCTCGTCGGCGGTGTCCTCGACCGGGGCGGCCTTGGCCGGAGCCTCGGACTTCGGCTTGAGGACGGGCTTCTTCTTCGCGTCGACGACGAACGGAGCCTTGGGCTCCTTCACCTGGACGGTGCTGACGGCGTCGGCGTCGCCCTTGTAGCGGCCCCAGTCGCCGGTCAGCTTGAGGATCGCGGCGACCTGCTCGGTCGGCTGCGCGCCGACTCCGAGCCAGTACTGCGCGCGCTCCGAGTCGACCTGGATGAACGAGGGCTGCTCGGTGGGGTGGTACTTGCCGATCTCCTCGATCACGCGGCCGTCGCGCTTGGTGCGCGAGTCGGCGACGACGATGCGGTAGTAGGGCGCCCGGATCTTGCCGAGGCGCTTCAGACGAATCTTGACAGCCACAATTCTCCTGTGTGGTCGTTGACCGGTGTCCGGTCGATGATGGATGAACTGAGCCGTGAGCGTGGGGGCACACCCGGCGGAAGCTCGAGGGGGTTTCGTCGGCGGTGAGTAGAGGGTCGACCGCCTCGGACCCGACGGATCATTCTGCCAGAAAAACCGCCCCGGTGCGGGCCCGGCACGCCGCCGCCGTCCGGCGCCCGCACGCGAGCGGGCCGGGCGGTGCCGGGAGAGCCGCCGCCGGGGGCTCGGCGTCCGCCCCGGCCGCAGGTGGCAGGATGGCGAGGCGCGTCCCGATCGGCGGACGCCCGGATCCGATGAGGACCACGCCATGGAGATCAGCTTCGCCGCATCAGACCGCTCCACGCTCGGGATCGAGTGGGAGGTCGCGATCGTCGACCGCCAGACTGGCGATCTCGCCAACGTCGCCGACGTGGTGCTGGAGGCGCTCCGCGGCGACGACGGTGCCCCGCACCCGCACATCACCGGCGAGCTCCTGCGCAACACGGTCGAGCTGGTCTCGGGCGTGCACACCTCCGTCCGCGACGCCGTCGCCGACCTGCAGGACCAGCTGCGGCAGGTGCGCGAGATCACCGACCCGATGGGACTCGACCTCGTGTGCTCGGGCACGCACCCGTTCGCGCAGTGGTTCGACCAGGCCATCACGGACAAGGAGCGGTACCACCGTCTCATCGACCGGACCCAGTGGTGGGGCCGGAACATGATGATCTGGGGCATCCACGTGCACGTCGGCGTCGAGCACCGCGACAAGGTGCTGCCGATCCTGAACTCGCTGCTCGACTACTACCCGCACCTGCAGGCGCTCTCGGCGTCGAGCCCGTTCTGGGGCGGAGTCGACACCGGCTACGCCTCGAACCGCGCGCTGATGTTCCAGCAGCTGCCGACGGCGGGCCTGCCTCCGCAGTTCGGCGCCTGGGCGAACTACGAGGAGTACGTCGACGACATGATGCGCACCGGCGTCATCGACGACCACACGGAGGTCCGCTGGGACATCCGTCCCTCACCGCAGTGGGGCACGCTCGAGATGCGCGCGTGCGACGGCCTCTCCTCCGCGGAGGAGATCGGAGCGGTCGCGGCGCTGATCCAGTGCCTCGTCGAGCACCTCTCGTCGCGGCTGGACGCCGGCGAGGACCTGCCGACGATGCAGCCCTGGTACGTGCGCGAGAACAAGTGGCGCGCGGCCCGCTACGGCCTCGACGCCGAGATCATCCTCGACGCCGCCGGAGCCGAGCGGCTGGTCACCGACGACATCCGCGACCTGCTCGTCACCCTCGCGCCGGTCGCCGAGCGCCTCGACTGCGTGAAGGAGCTCGCCGACGTCGAGCTGATCCTGGTCGCGGGAGCGAGCTACCAGCGCCAGCTGCGCACGGCCGCGGCCAACGACGGCGACCTGAAGGCGGTGGTCCGGGCGCTCGCGGGCGAGCTGCGCGACGGGCTCCGGGATCCCCGCTCATGACGCGTCCCGTCCTCCTCGCCGCCGCCGCGATCGGCGCGCTGGCCCTCGGCCTCGCCGGCTGCTCGTCCTCGACGACGACCGGCCCGGCGACCGCGTCTCCCGCCGGCACCGCCACTCCCCTCCCCACCGTCACCGCAGATCCGCTGCCGCTCTCGATCGGCGGCTCCCTGCCCGCCGGCTCCCGCGTGACGATCGTCGGCGACAGCATCGTGCGCGGTCTGACGGTCGACCCCGAGCAGGCCTGGCCCGCTCTCGTCGGCGACGACCTCGGCTGGGAGGTCACGAACCTGGGCTGCGACGGCGGCGGATTCATCGAGCCGGGCGACTGCGGCGTCGCGATCGGCGACCGCGCGGAGGAGATCGCCGACACCCGGCCCGACGCGATCGTGCTGATCGCCAGCAGCAACGACCTGGGCTGGGATCCGGAGGACGTGGACGCCGCGATCGGGCCGGCAGTGGACGCGATCGTGTCCGCCTCGCCCTCGGCCCGGCTGATCGCGCTCGACTCGGTCTGGGGCCCCGACCCGCGCCCCTCCGATCTCGACGAGTACGACGCGGCTCTGGTCGAGGCCGTGACGGCCGCCGGCGGCGGTGCCCTGGAGTACCCCGACCCGCTCCGCGAGGACGGACTGCTCGGCGAGGACGGCGTGCATCCCACGGTCGAGGGCCAGCGGGCCCTGGCCGACGCTTTCGAGGTGGCGGCCGAGAAGTCCGGCCTCGCCAGGGCCGTGCCGACCGGCCAGCGCGCGACGGACGCTCCGGCGGCCTGACTCCGACGCGGGGCGCCGCCGTACCGGCGCCCCGACGGGTCAGCGCGCGGTGCTGTTCCGGCCGTCGCGCCAGCCGAGCAGGTCGCGCACGGGCGCGAGGTCGATGTCCGGACCGGTGATGCCGAGCGTGAACAGGCGGGCGCCCAGGTCGTACTGCTGGTCGAGCACGTCGAAGGAGGCGTCGCCGACTCCGCCGCGCACGCTCGCGCCGGTCGAGATCTCGATCGCCGCCGGATCGCGGTCGACGCGGCCGCACCACTCCGAGAGCACACCGAGCTTGCGCTCGAGCGTCGGGACGTCCGAGAAGCTGTGCCAGATGTCGGCGTGCTCGGCGACGATCCGCAGCGTCTTCTTCTCGCCGCCGCCGCCGATCATCACCGGGATGTCGCGGGTGGGCGCCGGGTTGAGCATCGACCACCGGCTGCGGATGCGCGGCATCGCCTCGGAGAGCTCGTCGAGGCGGGAGCCGGGGGTGCCGAACTCGTAGCCGTACTCCTCGTAGTCCCGCTCGAACCAGCCCGAGCCGATGCCGAAGATCAGACGGCCCTCGGCGCCCTTGGCGCTGATGTGGTCGACCGTGCGCGCCATGTCGGCGAGGAGGTCGGGGTTCCGGTAGCTGTTGCACGTGACCAGCGGGCCGAACTCGATGCGGCTGGTCTGCTCGGCCCAGGCCGCGAGCATGCTCCAGCCCTCGAAGTGCAGGCCGTTCGGCTCTCCGGAGAGCGGGAAGAAGTGGTCCCAGTTGAAGGCGATGTCGACGCCGAGGTCCTCGAGCTCGGCGAGCGTGTCGCGGATGACCTCGTAGGGGACGTGCTGCGGTGCGATCTGGACGCCGATGCGGACGGGGCGCGCGTGTGCGGTTGTCATGCCCTCACGCTAGCGAGCGGTGCGCGCCCTGGGGATCCCCGGCGTCGCTCCGAGCAGCCCCGCTACTCCCCCGCCGGATCCGGCGAGGCGGTCGGGGCCTCGTCGCTCGTGGAGCGCGCGAGCTTGACGACCGTGGCGCCGTCGTCGTCGAACAGGCGGAGCCGCCCGCCGTCGAGCGAGGCCATCGCCGCCCCCGAGAAGATCCTCGGCAGGGCGACGCCGTCGCAGGCGATCTCCGTGCTGGGCCCCTCCGAGACGGAGAGCGCGCCCTCTCCGTCGATCGACCACTCGCCCTGCGCGCCGTTGCAGCCGTCGGAGCCCGTCCAGGTGCCGTCCTCCGCGATCAGGAGGAACGGCACGTCGGGCGCGTCGTAGGACACGCCCGTCACCCAGCGGCCGACCAGGTCCTCCGGGGAGGGCGCGGTCATCGCGTCGACCCCGGAGCCCTCGGCGCAACCGGTGAGCCCGAGCACGGCCGCGAGGACGAGGACACCGCCCGCGCGTCCGGCCGAGACCCGCCTCATCGCCCGAGGAGCTTCTGCAGCTGCTCGAGCTCCTCCGGCGTGGGCTGGGCGCCCTTGCCGGCACCGCCGCCCAGGCCGAAGCCGGAGCCGCCCGCCTCGCCCGGGCGGGGCCCGGAGGTGATCGCGGCGTTCTCGGCGGCCCGCTTGGCGGGGTTGCCGGACTTGCTGCTCTTCTTCTTCTGCGGCTTCGGACGGCCCTGGTAGCCGGCTCCGGGCACGGGACCCATGCCGGGGACGGAGGGCATCCCGCCCTTGGCGACCGTCTTCATCATCTTGGCGGCCTGCTCGAAGCGCTGGACGAGCTGGTTGACGTCCGTGACCGTCATGCCGGAGCCGCGCGCGATGCGCAGGCGGCGCGAGCCGTTGAGCAGCTTGGGATTGACCCGCTCCGCCTTCGTCATCGACTGGATGATCGCCTCGGTGCGCACGATCTCGCGCTCGTCGAACTGGTCGAGCTGCTCGCGCATGCCCTTCGCGCCGGGCAGCATGCCGATCATCTTCTTGATCGAGCCCATGTTGCGCAGCTGCTGCATCTGGCCGAGGAAGTCGTCGAGGGTGAACGTGTCCCCCATGATCTTCTCGGCGATCTTGCGCGCCTCGTCCTCGTCGAACGCGGACTGCGCCTGCTCGATGAGGGTGAGCACGTCGCCGAGGTCGAGGATGCGGCTCGCCATGCGGTCGGGGTGGAACTGCTCGAAGTCGTCGAGCGACTCGCCCGTGGAGGCGAAGAGGATCGGGCGGCCGGTGAGCGAGGCGACCGAGAGCGCCGCGCCGCCGCGGGCGTCTCCGTCGAGCTTGGAGAGGACGACGCCGGTGAAGTCGACGCCCTCCTGGAAGGCCTTCGCGGTCGCGACCGCGTCCTGGCCGATCATCGCGTCGATGACGAACAGCACCTCGTCGGGGTTCGTGACGCGGCGGATGTCGGCGGCCTGCTTCATCATGTCGGCGTCGACGCCGAGGCGTCCGGCCGTGTCGATGATGACCGTGTCGTACTGCTTGTCGGTCGCGAAGCGGATCGCGTTCTGGGCGACCTTGACCGGGTTGCCGACGCCGTTGCCCGGCTCGGGCGCGTAGACCGCGACTCCGGCCTGCTCGCCGACGACCTGCAGCTGCTGCACCGCGTTGGGGCGCTGGAGGTCGGCCGCGACGAGCAGCGGGGTGTGGCCGTCCTTGCCGAGGTACTTGCCGAGCTTGCCCGCGAGCGTCGTCTTGCCCGCGCCCTGGAGGCCGGCGAGCATGATGACGGTCGGCGGGCGCTTGGCGAACTCAAGGCGGCGCGACTGCCCGCCGAGGATCGCGACGAGCTCCTCGTTGACGATCTGGACGACCTGCTGGGCCGGGTTGAGCGCCTTGTTGACCTCGTCGCCGAGGGCGCGCTCGCGGACCTTGCCGGTGAACTCCTTCACGACCTCCAGCGCGACGTCGGCGTCGAGCAGCGCGCGCCGGATCTCACGGACGGTGCCGTCGACGTCCGACGCGGAGAGCTTGCCCTTCGTGCGGAGGTTCTTGAAGGTCTCGACGAGTCGATCGGAGAGGGTGCCGAAAGTAGCCATGATGCCCGGAATTCTACCGGAGGCCCGGAGGGTCGGCGGGCGGGGACGCCGATCGGGCCGCGATCGGCGCGATCACGGCGGCCCGGATTAACTGGTCCCGGTCCAAGAACCGGGTTAGGGTGGCCCGGTGATCGAGACACTGGTGGCGGGCGACTCCGCGGACCCCCTGGACTACCGCGACGGCTGGGAGCTCCAGCGACGCCTGCACGCCGAGGTGGTGGCGGGCCGGAGGCCGGACACCCTCGTGCTGTGCGAGCACTCCTCCGTCTACACCGCCGGCAAGCGGACCGAGGCGCACGAACGCCCGGACGACGGCTCGCCCGTGGTCGACGTCGACCGCGGAGGTCGCATCACCTGGCACGGCCCGGGCCAGCTCGTCGGCTACCCGATCGTGCGGCTCGGCGAGCCCGTCGACGTGGTCGCCTACGTCCGCTCGCTGGAGGGCGTGCTGATCGCCGCGCTCGACGACCTGGGCGTGCAGGGGCAGCGCGTCGGCGGGCGCTCGGGAGTGTGGATCCCGAGGGACGGCGGCGCCGACAAGATCGCCGCGATCGGCATCCGCGTCGCCTCGGGCGTGACGATGCACGGCTTCGCCCTCAACGTCTCGAACAGCCTCGAGCCCTACGCCCGCATCGTCGCCTGCGGCATCGCCGACGCCGGGGTGACGACGCTCGAGCGCGAGCGCGGCGAGGCTCCTCCCATGGAGGCCGTGCGGGCGCGAGTGGCGGCGCGCTTCTCGGAGGCGGCCCCCGCCTTCTCCGCACGGGTCGAGGAGGTCGCCGCGTGAGCGCCGAGGCCGGCGGCCGCAAGCTCCTGCGGCTGGAGATCCGCAACGCCGAGACGCCGATCGAGCGCAAGCCCGAGTGGATCCGCACGAAGGCCTCGATGGGCCCGGAGTACCGGCAGCTGCAGTCACTGGTGAAGAGCGAGGAGCTGCACACGGTCTGCCAGGAGGCGGGGTGCCCCAACATCTTCGAGTGCTGGGAGGACCGGGAGGCGACCTTCCTCATCGGAGGCGCCCAGTGCACCCGCCGCTGCGACTTCTGCCAGATCGACACCGGGAAGCCCGCGGACTACGACGCGGACGAGCCCCGGCGGGTCGGCGAGTCCGTGGCCCGGATGAACCTCCGCTACGCGACCGTCACCGGAGTCGCCCGCGACGACCTGCCGGACGAGGGCTCCTGGCTCTACGCCGAGACCATCCGCCAGATCCACGCCCAGGCCCCGGGCACGGGAGTCGAGATCCTGGTTCCGGACTTCACCGGCCGCGCCGAGCACCTGCAGCGGGTGTTCGACGCGGAGCCGGAGGTGTTCGCCCACAACGTCGAGACGGTGCCGCGGATCTTCAAGCGCATCCGACCGGCCTTCCGCTACGAGCGCTCGCTCGACGTGCTCACCCAGGGCAGGGAGGCGGGGCTGATCACGAAGTCGAATCTCATCCTCGGCATGGGCGAGGAGCGGGAGGAGATCTCGCAGGCGCTGCAGGACCTCTACGACGCCGGCACCGACATCGTGACCATCACGCAGTACCTCCGCCCGACGCCGCGGCACCTGCCGGTGGACCGCTGGGTGCACCCGGAGGAGTTCGTGGCGATCAAGGAGGAGGCCGAGGACATCGGCTTCCTCGGTGTCCTCGCCGGGCCCCTGGTCCGCTCCTCCTACCGGGCCGGTCGGCTCTGGGCGCGCTCGATGGAGTCGAAGGGGCTGCCGGTTCCGGAGCACCTGCGCCACCTCGCCGACGCGGCGCTGGGCTTCTCGCAGGCGGTGTAGCCCGTCACCGGGACGGCTCCGGCGCGTCGTCCCGGACGGAGCCGCTCAGCTGACGAGCTGCTGGGCGAAGACGTGGGGGGTGAAGCCGGTGAGGTCGCCGATGCCCTCGCCCTGGCCGACGAGCTTGATCGGGATGCCGGTCTTCTCCTGCACGGCGAGGACGAAGCCGCCCTTCGCGGATCCGTCGAGCTTCGTGATGACGAGGCCGGTGACGCCGGCGTGCTCGATGAACGCCTCGGCCTGGCTCAGCCCGTTCTGACCGGTCGTCGCGTCGAGCACGAGCAGGATCTCGGAGATCGGCGCCTGCTTCTCGATGACGCGCTTGATCTTCGTGAGCTCGTCCATCAGTCCGCCCTTGGTGTGCAGGCGGCCGGCCGTGTCGATGATGACCATCTCGACGCCGGTGTCCTTCGCGAACTGCACGGTCTGGAAGGCGACGGACGCCGGATCCTGGCGCTCCTGCTGCGGGCGGACGATCTGAGCGTCGGCGCGCTGCGCCCAGGTGGCGAGCTGGTCGACCGCCGCGGCGCGGAAGGTGTCGGCCGCACCGACCACGACGCTCCGGCCGTAGTTGCGGAGGAACTTGGCGAACTTGCCGATGGTCGTGGTCTTGCCGACGCCGTTCACGCCGACCACGAGGATCACAGCGGGGCGCTCGCTGAGCTTGAGGGTCGTGTCGTACTTCGACAGGCGCTCCTCGAGGGACTCGCGGAGCATCCGCTGCAGGTCGCGCGGGTCGGTGGTGGAGTAGCGGGCGACCTTCGCGCGGAGGTCGTCGACGATCTCCTCGGTGATGTCGGGGCCGAAGTCGGCGGTGATCAGGGCCGTCTCGAGGTCGTCCCAGGTCTGGTCGTCGATCGTGCGCTTCTCGAACAGGCCGCGCAGTGCGCGACCGAGCGACCAGGAGGTGCGTTCTGCCATGGGTCCAGGCTACCGGCGGGCGCGGGCGGGTGCCGGCTGGACGGGCAGGTGCCGGCGGGCCGGAGCGGGCTGCGCACGTGCGATCTGCAGGACCGACGAGCCCTCCGCCGCCGGTCTCGCGGAGGAGAGCGCTCTCCTTCTCGGAACCCCTGCAGATCGTCCCTGCACACCGCACGAGGTCCTGCAGACGGCACGAGGTCCTGCAGACGGCACGCGGGCCTGCAGACGGCAGGAGGTCCTGCAGACCGCACGAGGTCCTGCAGACGGCACGAGGTCCTGCAGACAGCACGCGGGCCTGCTGACAGCACGCGGGCCTGCAGATCGCACGGCGCGCCGCCGCCTCAGGCCGGCGGAGCGGCCACGCGCTGGCCGACGACGGCCGAGACGCCGTCCTGGCGCATCGAGACGCCGTAGAGGGCGTCCGCGATCTCCATGGTCCGCTTCTGGTGGGTGATGACGATCAGCTGGCTCGACGTGCGCAGGTCCTCGAAGATGCTGAGCAGCCGGCCGAGGTTGGCGTCGTCGAGGGCGGCCTCCACCTCGTCCATGATGTAGAAGGGGCTCGGCCGCGACTTGAAGATGGCGACCATGAACGCCACGGCCGCGAGCGAGCGCTCCCCTCCGGAGAGCAGCGACAGCCGCTCGATCTTCTTGCCCGCCGGCCGCACCGCGACCTCGATGCCCGTGGTGAGCAGGTTCTCCGGGTCGGTCAGCCGGATGCTGCCCGTGCCGCCGGGGAAGAGGACGGGGAACACGTCCGCGAACGCCGCCTGGGTGTCGTCGAAGGCGGAGGCGAACACCGTCTGCATCGTGTCGTCGAGCTCCTCGATGATGGTGAGCAGATCGCGGCGGGTCCCGGTGAGGTCGGCCAGCTGCTCGGTCAGGAACGCGTGCCGCTGCTCCAGCGCGGCGAACTCCTCCAGCGCGAGTGGATTGACGCGGCCCAGCTGCCCGAGCTGCTTCTCGGCCTTCTCGAGGCGGCGGCGCTGCTCCTCGCGGACGTAGGGCCGCGGCTCCTGCTCCTCGTCCGTCTCGTCGGGGACGCCGACTCCGGGACCGTACTCCTCCACCAGCACGTCCTCGGCGAGCCCGAGCTCGGACGCGGCGCGCTCGAGCAGACCGGTGAGCTGCAGCTTCTTCTCGTAGATCTGCAGCTCGAGGCCGTGGACGCTCTCGGTGACGGACTGGAGCCGGTCGCGTACGCTCCCCTCCTCGCGACGGAGCCCCTGCAGCTCGGCGTTCTGCTGCGAGCGCGCCGCCTCGGCCGCGACGAGCTCGCCCCGGGCCTGCTGGACGGAGCGATCGACGGAGGCGAGGACGGCGGGGAGCGCGGCGGTCACCTCGGCCGCCGCGTCGCGCCGGCGGCGGCGGATGACGGCGCGGCGCGCGGCCTCGTCGGCGGCGGCGCGGTCGGCGGCCAGCTGGCGGGCCAGCGCCTCCCCGCGGGACTGCTCCGCCCGCACCCGCTCCTTGGCGGTCTCGACGCCGAGCCGCGCCTCGATCTCGCGCTCGCGTGCGGTGTCGACGTCGCGCTGCAGGCCGTCGCGGGCGCTCGCGTCGAGCACCGGCCGGGGTCGGGCACGCGCGGCGTCGAGCGCCGACCTCGCCTCCTGGGCCGCGCGCTCGGCGTCGCCGACGCGCTCCGACGCGACCGTCAGCGCCTTGGAACCGCGGCCGTGCTCGGCGGTGGCGGCCCCGAGCTGGGCTCGCACGCCGCCCAGCCGCTCGGTGTGCGCGGCGCGGGCGGCGTCGTGCTCGCGGAGGGCCGAGAGGGCGCTCGCGGCCTGCTCCTTGGCCCCGCGGAGCGCGCCGGTCTGCTCAGCGACCTCGAAGCGGAGCCGGTCGATCCCGCCCTCGACCTCCTCCAGCCGGCCCGCTGCCGAGTCGCGCTCGGAGACGAGCTCGATGCGGCTGCGCTGCCCGCCGGAGCCGGCGCTCTGCACGACGTCCGACACGACGGCGCCGTCGCGGGTCACCAGGAGCGTGCCGGGACCGGCTTCCGGGCGCAGCCGCCGCGCCGCGGCGAGGTCCTCCACCACGAGCACGCGCTCCAGGAGCGAGAGGACACCGGTCGGCGCCGTGACGAGGTCGACGGCGCGGACCGCTCCCTCGGGGACGGCGAGCTCGACCGGCGGGCGGGCGGCGTCGGCGACGAGCAGCTCGACGCGTCCGAGATCGCGCTCCAGAGCGGCGTCCAGAGCCGCGTCGGCCCGGTCGGCGGATTCGACCAGCACGGCGTCGGCGACCGCGCCGAGGGCGGCGGCGATCGCGGCCTCGGAGCCCGGTCGCACCTGGATCCGCTCGGCGACCCGCCCGCGCACCCCGTCGATTCGCGCGGCGATCAGCTCGGCCGAGCCGTCCGAGACGTCCAGGGCCAGGGAGAGAGCGCTGGTGCGGGCCGCCAGCGCCTCGCGCTCGCGCTCCAGGGCGTGCAGCTCCTCGCGCAGCCGCTCGATCTCGCTCTCGGCGGCCGAGACCGCGGACTGGGCGTGCTCGTAGCCCTCGTCGAGGCTGCCGTCGGGACCCCGGCCCGCGTCGTCCAGCTCGGCCTCGAGAGCGTCGAGCGCCCGCCGCGCCGCCTCCTTCCGCCGGTCGGCCGAATCGAGGGTGTTCTGCGCGCGGAGGACCTCGCCCCGCACGGAGGCGAGACGGGAGGAGGCGGTGTCGGCCTGCCCGGAGAGGGTGGAGAGCTCGAGGTCGTAGCGCGAGACGAGGGCCGCCTGCGCGGCGATCTCCTCGTCGACCCTGTCGAGGGCTGCGCGGGCCTCCACAGTCCCGCGCTGCGCCTGCACCCAGGCGGCCTCCGAGTCGAAGACCGACTGGCGCAGGCGCTCCAGCTCGACCCGCGCCTCCTCCACCTGCGCCGGCGTGACGCGCGGCTGGATCTGCGGCTGCTCGGACTCCAGCTCGAGCATCGCGAGCCGCTGCCCGGCGAGCGCCGACAGGTTCCGCAGCCGCTCCTGCACCGACTCCAGCTCGAAGGAGGTGCGCCGCGCGTCGTCGACAGCGTCGCCGACCGCCTCCGCCTCGATCCTCGCGCGCCGCAGCGTCGCCTGCTCGAGCCGCTGCTGCAGGACGACCCGCTCGCTGTGCCGCTCGCTCTCGGAGCGCGCGAAGCCGCCCAGAGCGGTCCGGAGCGCGACGACGTCGTCGGCGAGGAGGCGCGCGCGGGCGTCGCGGACCACGGCCGCGATGGTCTGCGCCTGGCGGGCCACCGCGGCCTGCCGCCCGAGGGGCTTGAGCTGGCGCCGGATCTCGCCCGCGAGGTCGGACAGGCGGGTGAGGTTCGCCTGCATCGCCTCGAGCTTGCGGAGCGTCTTCTCCTTGCGGCGGCGGTGCTTGAGGATCCCGGCCGCCTCCTCGATGAAGCCGCGCCGCTCCTCGGGGGTCGCGTGCAGCACCGCGTCGAGCTGCCCCTGCCCCACGATGACGTGCATCTCGCGCCCGAGACCGGAGTCGCTCAGCAGCTCCTGCACGTCGAGCAGCCGGCAGCCGCGTCCGTTGATCGCGTACTCGCTGCCCCCGTTGCGGAACAGGGTCCGGGTGATCGTCACCTCGGTGTACTCGATCGGCAGGGCGCCGTCGGAGTTGTCGATGGTCAGTGCGACCTCGGCCCGGCCGAGGGGTCCACGGGTGGAGGTGCCCGCGAAGATGACGTCCTCCATCTTGCCGCCGCGGAGGGTCTTCGCTCCCTGCTCCCCCATCACCCAGGCGAGGGCGTCGACGACGTTGCTCTTGCCCGAGCCGTTGGGTCCGACGACGCAGGTGACCCCCGGCTCGAAGGCGAACGTGGTCGGCTGAGCGAAGGACTTGAACCCCTTGAGGGTCAGGCTCTTCAGGTACACCCGGCCGCCTCGCTCCCGTCCACAACGCCTCCACGGTAGCCGACGGCCGCCCCGGGACCGGGAGGCGGAGCCCGATCGGGCCGCGACGCCGGGCGGACGGAACGGGCCGGACGGGCCGCTCCCGGCGCTCGGGAGTGCACACTGGGGTGGTGAACCGCTCCTCCGACCCGACGCTGCGCGTCCGCGAGCTCGTGATCCCGAAGCGAGTGGAGGCGGCCGGCTGGGGCGACTTCCTCGCCTTCACCGCCATCGGCGACGCCGTCGAGGCGGAGGGGACCGGCACCGCGGATCTGGCGTTCCCCGCCGAGACGGGCCTCGGGGAGTGGCAGCAGCGCGAGCACTCCCCCCGCCGCGCCTTCCTCGCGGAGTCCGGCGGACGTCCGGTCGGCAGCGGCGAGCTGCACTGGAGCACCGCCCCGGACGACGAGGCGGCCTGGGTGTCGATCTCGGTCCTCCCGGCCGAGCGCGGGCGGGGAGTCGGCACAGCGCTGATGGAGCACCTGAGCAGCGAGGCGGCCGCGCTCGGCCGCCGGGTCCTGCAGACCTGGACGGCCCACCGGGCTGATGCGGCCGGCCCGCGGATCGCCGCTCTCTCGGGAGCCGGGTCCGTCCCCTCCGGCGACCCCGGGTCGCGCCGGCTCGCGGCCCGCGGCTGGACCCTGGAGCAGGTGGAGCGGGTCAGCGTCGTCCGGCTCCCCCTCGACGACGCGCGGACGGCCTCGCGACGGGCTGCCGCGGAGGAGCACTCCTCCGGCTACGAGCTGCTGCACTGGCGGGGCGCGACGCCCCGGGAGCGGATCGAGGACCTCCTCCTCCTGCGCACCCGGATGTCGGTGCAGGCCCCGTCCGCGGGCCTGTCGGTCCCCGAGGAGACGTGGACGCGGGCGAGGCTCGCCGCCCACGAGACCGGCGCCGCGGCAGGAGGGCGCATCGAGCTGACCTCCGCTGCGCTCGAGCGCGCGAGCGGCCGCCTGGTCGGCTACTGCACGGTCGACGTGATCCCCGGCCGTGCGGCACTCTGGGGCGACACCCTCGTCCTGCCCGAGCACCGCGGCCACCGGCTGGGGATGCTGCTCAAGCTCGACGCCCTCGAGCAGCTCGCGCTCACCGCTCGGGACTGCCGGGCCGTCTACACCTGGAACGCCGAGGAGAACCGCCCGATGCTCGCCGTGAACGAGGCCGTCGGCTTCACCCCCGTCGCCCACGAGGGCCAGTGGAGGAAGGAGCTCGCATGACCCCGCTCGTCGAGCCGGGACCACCGCTGACCGCCGCCGAGCGCGAGCGGTTCGCGCGGCAGATCCGCCTGGGGCCGATCGGGGAGCTCGGGCAGCGACGCCTCCGGAACGCACGGGTGCTGATCCTCGGGGCGGGCGGCATCGGGTCGCCTGTCATCACGGCGCTCGCCGCCGCCGGAGTCGGTCGGCTCGGCATCGTGGACGGCGACGTCGTCGAGCTCTCGAACCTGGCGCGGCAGACCGCCCACGACGACTCCTCTGTGGGCCGGTCGAAGGCGGAGTCCGCTGCGGCGACCGCGCGGCGGCTGTCCCCGGGGATCGACGCCCGCGCGTTCCCCGTCTCGCTGACCTCGGCCAACGTCGACTCGCTCGTCGCCGAGTGGGACGTCGTGGTGGACGGCTTCGACACCTTCGGCGCCCGCTACCTGGCCTCCGATGCGACGACCCGAGCCCGGGTCCCGCACGTCTGGGGGTCCGCGCTCGGCTTCGACGGCCAGCTGTCGACCTTCTGGGCCGCGGCTCCGGGCGGCGGAGTGACGCTGCGGGCGCTGCACCCCGAGGCCGAGGACGCGGGCGACAGCTGCGCGAGTGTCGGCGTGCTGGGCGCGCTCTGCGCGATGATCGGCTCGGCGATGGCGGCGGAGGTCGTGAAGCTCGTGACCGGGGCGGGCGAGCCGCTCTTCGGCCGCGTGCTGGTGCACGACGCCCTCGACGCCTCCTGGGCCGAGCTCCCCCTCGAGCGGCGGGTGCCCCCGGTGCCGGAGCGTCGGGCTGCGGCCGGGTCGATCACGGCGGCCCAGCTGCGCGAGCGGCTGGCCGGACCGACGCCCCCGACCGTCGTGGACCTCCGCGAGGACGACGAGGACCGCTCGGTGGCGGTGCCGGGAGCGGTCCGGATGCCGATGTCGCGCTTCGATCCCGCGGCGCTGCCGACGGGTCCGCTCGTGCTGCACTGCGCCTCCGGCGTGCGGTCGCGGCTGGCGGCGGAGCGGGCGGCAGCGGCGGGCGTGGCGTCCGATTCGCTCGACGGCGGGATGGCGACATGGGCGCGCTGAGCGCCCTCTGACGCGCAACGGCCTCCGGGTCGTCGACGGGGCCGTGTGCTCCGTCGCGGTCGACCGGGATCGGCGATGTCCGGTGCTCGTCCCGACGAGGAATCGTGCTTCCTCGCGGGATCTCGTCGAGCGCCGTCGGATGCTGAGAGGTGGCGCCGTGGTCACGGCCGCCGTTCCGAGGAGAGCATCGATGTCGTCCCACACCCTCCGCTCCGCACGGCGCGCGGCCCTCCTCGATCCGTTCGACCCCGTCCCGAGGCGAGCGGGGCGGTGATGCCGCAGTCCTGGAGCGCCGCCGAGAGACGGCTCCGGCGCCTCGGCTGGATCCCGCGGCGGCCACTCCCCCACGGTGCCGTCGTCGATGCGATCACCTCGCCCCGGCTCAGCCTCAGCCGTGCGTGGCTGCAGAGCGGGGAGTTCGAGATCCTCCCCCACCCCGGCCGGCTCCGCGTGCTGTTCAGCGCCGACGGGATCGGTCGCGTGAGGATCGGGGACGTCGACCACCGGCTTCCGCCCGGCAGCGCCCTGATGACCCGCGCCTCGACCGTCCAGTACGCAGCGGCGGTGAGCCCCTGGGCCCGCTTCGAGTGGCAGCTGCGTCCGTCCGTGCTCCAGGGCAGCGGGTTCTCCTCGATCATGGACACGGTGCTGGATCTGCCCGAGCCCTACTGGCGGGCTCTCACGGGTGCTGCGAACACGGTCCTCAACTTCGACGTCGAGCCGTCCGACGCGGCCTTCGAGCACTTCGAGATCGCGAGCGAGCACCTCATCGCCTCGGCGTTCTCGGCGCTCCTGCCCGCTCTCGACCGCGAGGACCGTTCCGCGGCGGGCGTCCTCGCCGCGGGCACGCGACTGATCGAGCGCCATTACCGCGACCGCTCCTTCACGGTGGAGACGCTGGCGGAGACCCTCGGAGTGTCGGTCAGCCACCTGCACCGCGCGTTCTCCTCCGCCGGCACCACCCCGCGTCAGCAGATCGAGCGGTGGCGCGCCTTCGAGGCGCAGCGCCTCCTCGACGAGCTCGGCTCCCGGTCGGGGGCGGACCTGGACCGCGTCGCGCAGTCGGCCGGGTTCAGCTCGCGCGTCCACATGCAGCGGACCTTCCGACGGATCGACGACGCGGGATGACGCCGACGGCGACGGAAACTCCACGGGCGGGCATCGAACGTCGTCGCACCCCGTTCCTCGTCGATCAGAGGTCCGGTCTTGGGCAGGATCAGCGCGTCGGACACCCCTGACACCTCCGACAGAGACGGACACCCCATGACACACATCGACTCAGTGGACCCGAGCGCAGAGCACTCCGGCACCCCGGACTCCTGGACCGTTCCGACCTCGGGGCGGCCGGCCCGCCGGACGATCGTGCAGGGCGCGGCGTGGACCATCCCGGTGGTCGCCGCCTCCGTGGCCACGCCCGCCTTCGCCGCTTCGACCCCCCTCGCGCTCGCCTTCGACGCCCCCGCCTACACCTTCGCCGCGTGCACGACGCGCAGCGTGTCGGTCCTGGCGACGACCGGTGGCACCCCGGCGGCGGGAGCCGCGGTCACCATCACGCTGCCCGCGGGCCTGACCAGCGGCGGCGCGCAGACCGTCTCGGCGACGACCGGCTCGGACGGACGGGTCAGCATCCCGGTCACGGCCGGCAACGTGGCCCAGACCGGCCTCACCCTCACCGCCGTCGCCGGCGCCACGACCGCCGGCGCGACGGCGAGCACCACGGCGACCGAGGGGAGTGCCATCCGGTACGTCCTCAACAACGAGGGGGCGTCGACGACGTCCAACGGCAGCGTCCCCTCGGGAGCCTCGCCCGTCGGACCCCGGCTGTACCTGACGGCGTCCGGCGATCTCTACCACAGCTCGACGAAGCTCGCGAGCGGCGTCACCAGTGCCCAGGGCTTCCGGGACCAGCAGAACCGCGACGTCGCCGATTTCGTCGCCGACGGGGTGTTCTACCGATTCGTCTCGGGAGACCCGGCACTGAGGGTCATCGGCACGGGCGTCCCGGCCGGCTCGACGGTCCACGCCCCGGCGTACTACGTCACTCCGTCCGGCGAGCTGCGGATCCCCGACGGAACCCTCGTCACCACGGGAGTGACGAGTGCGGACTCCTTCCGCGACGCGAGCAACCTGGACGTGATCGACGTCCTGACCGGAACCGAGATCGTCCGCTACATCGGCACGACGAAGAACCAGGTCGTCGCCACGGGTGTTCAGGCAGGATCGACCGTCCTGACGCCCGGGTACCACCTGACGCCGGACGGACGCCTCTTCAACGGCGGCCTCCTGATCACCACCGGGGTGACCAGTGCCGACGCGTTCCGCGATCAGCAGAACCGCAACATCGCCGACGTGATCCAGAACGGCGCGCTCGTCCGGTACGGCGTGTTCGCGGACGTGACCGCGCCGCAGACGCGGATCGCGTCCGGCGTGCCCTCCGACGCGACCGCCTACGCGCCGGACTGCTACGTGACGAAGGACGGCCGCGCGTTCAACGGCGGGCAGCTGATCGCCACGGGAGTGGCGTCGGCGTTCAGCTTCCGCGATGTGCAGGGCCGCACGGTCTTCGACACGATGACCAACGCGATCTGCCCGTGATCCGGTCGGTCGGCCGCTGAGCCGAGCCGAGGCCGCGGGGCCGGCGACGCGCAGGTGGGACGCGTCGGATCGTCGCGGTCCCCCGCTCTCGAGACGCGCTCGCCGTCGGCGGTCGAGCCGTCCGCAGCTGCGCCGGGGCGCCTGGATCACTCCGGGAGTCCCGGCGCAGCCGCGACCGATCACCACGATCTCGGTCCGCCTCCAGAGGATGGCGACGACCGTACGAGCGCCGGTGTCGGCGGGTCAGCCGCCGGCGAACGGCGGCAGGACGTCGACCGCGGAGTCCGGGCGGAGCGGGGTCGCCCGGTCCGCCGTCGACACTCCGTCGACGAGGTACGTGCACCGCGCGAGCACGTCGGCGGCCGTGGGCGCGGAGGCGACGAGGCGCTCCTCGAGCGCGCCGAGATCGGGCACCTCGTCGAGCTCGTCGGAGGGGCGGCCGAGGGCGGCCTTCGCCGCGGCGAAGTAGCGGACCCGCACGCTCACCCGCCGATCGCGCTCATCGTGCGCTCGGGCTGGACGAAGCCCACGACGTTCATCTCGTGGCCCGCGGGCTTGGCCCACATGGCGCCGCGCCAGAGCTGGGCGACCTCGTGGTCGTCCGCCCCCGCTCGCATCGGGCCGAGCAGATCGGTCTCCTCGTTCGAGAAGAGGCAGCTCCGGACGCCGCCCTCGGCGGTGAGCCGGGTGCGGCGGCAGTCGCCGCAGAAGTTCTCGGTGACGGAGGCGATGATCCCCACCTGGCCGAGCACGACGGATCCTCCGGCCTCGCGCACGTCGAAGAGCTCGGCCGGCGCTCCGTCGCGCGGGGCCGCGTGGGGGCTGAGGGTGAAGCGCTCCGAGAGCAGGGCGCGGATGTCCGCCGCCGTGATCATGGTCTCCCGGTCCCAGCCGTGGTCGGCGTCGAGGGCCATCTGCTCGATGAAGCGGAGCTGGTGGCCGCCCGCGAGGGCCCAGGCGAGCAGCTCCGGAGCCTCGAGGTCGTTGATCCCGGGCAGGAGCACCGCGTTGATCTTCGTCTGATCCAGGCCCGCAGGGCCGAGCGCGTCGATGCCGGCGAGCACGCGGTCGAGGAACGGCCGCCGGGTGACCTTCGCGAACGTCTCCGCGCAGATCGAGTCCAGCGAGACGTTGACCCGGTTCAGGCCGGCCTCGGCGAGCGCCACCGCCCGACCTGAGAGCCCGATGGCGTTCGTCGTGAGTGAGATCTCGGGGCGCGGCTCGAGCGAGGCCACGTCGCGGATGATGTCGACGAGGTCCTTCCGCAGCAGCGGCTCCCCGCCGGTGAAGCGGATCTGGCGGACGCCGAACTGCTCCACGGCGATGCGCGCCAGTCGGAGGATCTCCTCGCGGCTGAGGAGGGAGGCGGGCGGCTGGAACGGCAGGCCCTCGGCCGGCATGCAGTAGGTGCAGCGCAGATTGCACTTGTCGGTCAGCGAGATCCGCAGGTCGTCCGCGACACGCCCGTAGCTGTCGAGGAGGAGCGGGGTGGCGGGGCGGTCGGCCGGAAGGACCGCGCTGCGCTGACGGGGCCGGAAGCCGGGGATCCCCAGTGCTGTGCTCATCCGCTCACCCTACGCCGCGGAACCGGGCGCGACCCGGCAAGATGGACTCGGCCCCGCCGCCGGTCGGGCACCGCCGCTCGCGAGAGGACACGATGACCTCGATCGACCTGCACGCCGCCCGGGTGCGGGCGCTGCTCGCGCCACTGGCCACGCGGGGCGCCCGCGAGACGCTGAGCCTGGATCCGGTCGCCGTCGCCGCCGATCCGGGCGCGTACGACCGCCGGGTCCTCGCCCGCTCCGTCGACTCCCCGCTCGACCTGCCGCGCTTCGACAACTCGCAGATGGACGGGTTCGCGGTGCGGGCGGCCGACCTCGACGCGGCGGCCCCGGAGCATCCCGTCGCCCTGCCCGTCTCGGCGCCGATCCCCGCGGGCGACCGTGCGCCCCGGCACGAGCCCGGCACCGCGACCCCGATCATGACCGGCTCGCCGCTGCCGGAGGGGGCCGACGCCGTCGTCCCGGTCGAGCGCGTCGATCCTCCGCGCTTCCCCGCAGAGGGCAGCGTCGCCTTCGCGCACCCGGTGGTGCCGGCGACCTTCGTCCGCGCCCGGGGCAGCGACGCCCGTCGCGGCGAGCTCGCCCTCCCGGCCGGCACGGTCCTCCGCGCGGCCCACTACGGACTCCTCGCCTCCCTCGGGCTGACCGAGGCGGAGGTGCTGCCGCGCCTCCGGGTGCTCGTCGTGCCCACCGGGAACGAGATCCGACCGGCCGGCGCAGTGCTCGAGGAGGCGCAGATCCACGACGCCAACGGCGCCCTGCTGGCCGAGGCCGTCCGCGAAGCAGGTGCGCTGCCGACCGTCGCCGCTTGCACGAGCGACCGGGCCGGGGACCTCCTGGCGCTGCTCGAGGAGCACGCGGGCGCGGCCGACCTGGTGATCACGGTCGGCGGCGTCAGCGCGGGCGCCTACGAGGTCGTCCGCGACGCGCTGGGGCCGGCGGGCTCGGAGTTCGGCCACGTCGAGATGCAGCCGGGCGGCCCGCAGGGCCTCGGGCTCGTCCGCGTGGCCGAGGGCCTGCACCTGCCGATCGTCTCGCTGCCCGGGAACCCGGTGAGCGCCCTGGTCTCGTTCGAGGTCTTCCTCCGTCCCGAGCTGCGCTCTCTCGCGGGACGCGTGCCCGCCGAGCGGCCGCGGCTCCGTGCGCGCCTGGGCACGGCCCTCGATTCGCCCGCCCACCTGCACCAGATCCGCCGCGGGGTCCTCGACGACGAGGGCCTCGTGCACCCGGTGGGCGGGCCCGGCTCGCACCTGCTGGCGTCCTACGCCCGCTCCACCGTGCTCATCCACGTCCCCGTCGGGACGGACCACGCAGCGACCGGCGATGCGGTCGAGATCTGGAGGATCGATGACTGAGAGCGACCGGCTCACCCATGTGCGCGGCGACGGAGCCGTGCACATGGTCGACGTGAGCGCGAAGGAGGTGACGGCGCGCACCGCCGTCGCCGAGGGGTACGTCGAGACCTCGCCCGAGGTGGTGCGGCTGCTCGAGCAGGGCGAGCTGCCCAAGGGTGAAGCGCTCGGCGTCGCGCGGATCGCCGGGATCCTCGGCGCGAAGGCGACCTCGACGCTCATCCCGCTCTGCCACCCGCTGGCGCTGGACGGCGTCGACGTCGACCTCGAGCCGCAGGACGGCCGCGTCCGGATCGAGGCGCGCGTGCGCACGACCGGGCGCACCGGCGTCGAGATGGAGGCGCTGACCGCGGTCAGCGTGGCCGCCCTCACGGTCTACGACATGATCAAGGCGGTCGATCGCGGTGCCGTGATCACCGGTGTCCGGGTGCTCGCGAAGGCGGGCGGGAGGAGCGGCTCGTGGACGAGCGAATGAGTCCCGTGACGCGGCGGGCGGTGGCGGTCGTCGCCTCCACCCGTGCCGCCTCCGGCGTGTACGAGGACCGGACGGGACCGGCGCTCGAGGCGTGGTTCGTCAGCCGCGGCTGGGAGTCGCGGGTGGTCGTCGTGGCCGACGGCGACGCGGTGGGCGAGGCGATCTCCGACGCGATCGGCAGCGGAGTCGACGTGGTCGTGACCACCGGCGGGACGGGGGTCGCCCCGAGCGACGTCACCCCGGAGCAGACCGCCCCCCTCCTGGAGCGGCCTCTGCCCGGCCTGGCCGAGGCGGTGCGGGCCACGGGCGCCGCCCACGTCCCGACCGCCGTGCTCAGCCGCGGACTCGCCGGCGTCAGCGGCCGCACCGTCGTGGTCAACCTCCCCGGCTCCCCCGGCGGCGTCCGCGACGGGATCGACGTGCTCGACCCGGTGATCGGACACCTGCTCGACCAGCTCGGAGGCGGCGACCATGCCCGCTGATCCGGTCGCCCTCGCCCGCCTCGCGGCCGAGGCCATCACCGTCGACGAGTGCGAGCAGGCGGTCGACTCCCCGACGCACGGGGCCGTCGTGACCTTCGCGGGCGTCGTCCGCGACCACGACGAGGGCCGCGGCGTGCTCCGCCTGTCCTACGAGGCGCACCCGGACGCCCCCGCCGCACTCCTCGCATCCGCCCGCCGCATCGCCGAGCGGTGGCCGGACGTCCGGATCGCCGCCGTGCACCGGGTCGGCGACCTCGTGGTCGGCGACCTCGCCCTCGCCTGCGCCGTGGCCTCGGCCCACCGAGCGGCGGCCTTCGAAGCCTGCGCGGCACTGGTCGACGACATCAAGGCGTCGGTGCCGATCTGGAAGGAGCAGTCCTTCGTCGACGGCAGCTCGGAGTGGGTCGCGAGCCTCGGCTGACGGTGCTGGTCTCCGAGCCCGCCCTTGTCGGGCTCGGCGCGGTCGGCCTCTCGAGGTGGTTGCGATTCGTGGAGCGGGGAGCGAACGCCTAGATCGATCCGCTGACACGCGGATCGACCGTTCGGCTCGGGGGTGCGAGCGGAGGGTGGCTGCTCGACAGCGGGAGCATCCAAGCGGTTCCGAAGCATGAGCGGCTGCGGGAACGGGCGTCGGATGGCGGATCCGCCGGGGGGACGAGGGATGGGGCCGCGGAAGGACGGGGTGGGGAAACACGGGCGTCACACGGGTGG
>NZ_PSWL01000053.1:0-876 GCF_002932755.1 Rathayibacter sp. AY1B6 | reverse complement strand
GCGCGGCGAGGGCGTGGAGGCACTTCACCCGCGAGGGCATGCCCCCGGAGGAGATGCCCGCGATCTCGGGGACGGAGCCGACGCTCTCGCGGTCGGCCAGGAACGCCCGGTGCGCCGCGGCGTAGGCCTCGCGCAGATCCTCGTCCTCGGCGAGCATCCCGTTGTACTCGACCATGACCTGGGTGGCCTCGAGCTGCGAGATCGCGGCCGTCGCGGCGGGGTGGGTCAGGTAGTAGAAGGTGGGGAACGGCGTGCCGTCGGACAGGCGCGGGCTCGTGGAGACCACCGTCGGGTCGCCGCAGACGCAGCGGGCGCTGATCCCGACCACATCGCGGGCGGGACGGCCCAGCTGGGCGGAGACGACCGCGATGTCGCGCTCGGACGGCGGATCGAAGGGTGGCGTGGTCACGGGGGCTCCAGAGGACGGACGGCCGGGAGGACGCTCCAGTGTACGCGGGGCCGAGCGGGACCTACGGGGTCGGCGCCGGCTCGTCGGCGGTCGGCTCGCCGAGGCCCGAGACCGCGATCGAGGACAGCAGGGAGCCGGCCCAGTCGCTCGGGGTCTCCTGCACCGTGTCGCTCGCGGGCTGCTGCGCCTGCTGGGCGAGCGTCACGTCGTCGAGCACGAGGTAGCTGACCTCCCCGGGCATGACGAAGTAGAGCCGCTCGCGGGCCTGCGCGCGGATGAACGCCGGGTCCGACCAGCGGGTGCGCTCCTCGTCGAGGTTCTGCGCCTGCGTCTTGGCCGCGTCGACGGAGCGCTGCAGCTCGGCGATCTCGGCGCGCTGCTCGACGAAGTTCTTGATGCTCGGGGCGAGCACGACCACCGCGAGGATCATGATCCCCATCACCAGCAGCGTGAAGCCGGAGCCGCGG
>NZ_PSWL01000052.1:0-1021 GCF_002932755.1 Rathayibacter sp. AY1B6 | reverse complement strand
AGCGGTCGAAGAACGACTGGGTGCGCGCCACGCTCGAGCGGCTGAACAGCCCGCTGTCCTTGCGCTCGAAGATCCGCGGCCCGCTCGCGCGGCCGATGATGAACCCGAGCTGGTCGCCGAGGAAGGCGGAGGCGGCGACCATCAGGATCACCAGCGGCACCGGGAGCGAGATCACGCCGGTCGCGACGAAGACGCCGGTGAAGAAGAGCAGGGTGTCGCCGGGGAGGAAGAACCCGATCAGGAGGCCCGTCTCGACGAAGGCGATCAGGCAGACCAGGGCGATCGCCCAGGGGCCGGCGCCGTCGAGGAGGGATTGGGGGTCGATCATCGGTTCTCCTAGCGAGAGGTCGGGCCGGGGCGGGTCGCGGGGATGCGGACCTCCGCGCCGAAGCCGTGGGGGACGAGGTTGCGGAGCCGGAGCTCGCCGCCGGCGGCGCGGCTGAGCCCGGCGACGATGGCGAGCCCGAGACCGGCGCCGCCGTCCCGGGAGCGGGCGGCGTCGGGACGGCTGAAGCGGTCGGTCGCGACGGCGAGGAACGCCTCCGGGACACCGGGTCCGTCGTCGTCCACGGAGAGGACGGCCTCTCCGGGGCGCTCGACCAGGGTCGCGGTGATGCTGCCGCCGTCCGGCGTCGCGGCGACGGCGTTGGAGAGCAGGTTGTCCAGGATCCGGCCGAAGTCGGTCGGCGAGACGGGGTACCGGGCGGCGTGAGCCGACACGGGAGCGACGAAGTCGATCGCGAGGTCCCGGTCGCGGGCGAGCATCCTGATGCGGTCGACGCTGCCGGTCACCTCCTCGCGGAGAGCCGACGACGAGGCGTCGCCCGTGACGGTGCCGGCGTCGATCTTCGACAGGATCAGCAGCCCGTCCGTCAGGGACTGCAGGCGGTCGATCGAGCGGCGCGCGTCGACGACGTCGGCATAGAGGGCCGCCGGGTCGTCGCGGACCCGCTCGGCCAGCTCGAGGCGGGTGCGCAGGGCGGCGAGCGGAGTGCGCAGCTCGTGGCTCGCGTCGGCGACG
>NZ_PSWL01000051.1:0-1571 GCF_002932755.1 Rathayibacter sp. AY1B6 | reverse complement strand
GGGGATCGTTCACCGGTACACGCATGAGCGACACCGACCGCCGCGAAATGTAGAGATGATCGCTCTGTGGCGGTGTTCTGCGATCGCATTATGGCGGCAGAGAGCGCTCGTTTGGAGCACACCTCAACTTGGCGTCAGGCGGGCTCGCTTAGCGAGTTGTCTCGTCCATCGAGTCGGGAGCCTGCTCGGGAGAGATCTCTGCGTCTTCGTGGCGGGCATTGCGCAGGGGGGAGAGTGCGACGATGAGCGCGGCTGCGGTGAAGGCGATCGCCGCCGCTCCGATCGTCAGGTTGTAGCCCCAAGCCGTTACGAGGACGCCGGTCAACAGCGCACCGAAGAGAAACACGACGCGATTCGCTGTGCGGATGGTGGAGTTCATGCGGCCCTGGATCTCGTCGGGCGCGATCGCTTGCCGGTATCCCGTGTCGTTGGCATCCTCAATACCCATCGACAGCCCGTAGACGAACTGCACGGCGCAGACGACGGGAAGCAGGAGACCGAGGCCGCTGTCCACGTCGAGGGGAAGAACGGCGAGTGCCAGCCAGGGCAGGATGACGAGCGCACGGCCCAGCAGGATCGCACGACCCGCTCCGACCCGCGCCCCGACAGCAGGTGCGACGAGAGCTCCGAGGAGGCCACCGACGCCGCCGAACGCGAGCGAGACGCCGAACGCCCAAGCGGGCAGGGACAGCTCTCGGAGAACGAACACCGCGAACACCGTCGTCACGATGCTGTTGCCGAGGAACCAGGCGTGGACGGAGAGCGCGAGTGGCCGGAGGGTGCGGTGCCGGTAGGTGAATCGCATTCCCTCGAGGATGTCGTGACCGATGTGACGGCCTGGTGCGCGGCGATCGGGCCGGCGCTCCTCCACCTTGATGCGTGATTGCAGCACCGCCGACACCGCGTTGATGGCAGCGTCGAAGGCGAGCAGGAGTGGTGGGCCGATCAGGTTGAGCAGTGCTCCGCCGAGCGCGGGTCCTGCCGTTCCCGCCAGGGTCTCGCTCTGGCCCAGTCGCGCGTTGGCCATCACCAAGGACGACCGGGGAACGATCTGCGGGAGGAACGGCTGCGCGGCGGAGTCCGCGAACAAGGTCAGGACACCGAGCAGCAGGACTGCCGCGGCGAGTGACCAGAAGGTGAGCGCATCGAGAAGGAGAAGGACGGGGATCATTCCCAGAATCAGCGCACGCCCGATGCTGGTGACGACCAACGTCCGCTGGCGCCGCCACCGATCCATGAGCGCGCCCACGATCAGACCGAACAGCAGGTACGGCACTACGCCGAGCGCCGCGAGAATGCTGATCTCCGCAGGCGTTGCGTTCAGTACCGAGACGATCAGCACCTGGAACGCGACACCCGCGATCGCACTGCCGAAAGAGCGGATGGTCGTTGCGCTCCAGAACAGCGCGAAGGGCGGAAGGCCGAGCACTTCGCGCGGACCGTTCATCGGAACCCTCCGGGCAGCCGATCCATCTCTACGGTCCGCCGCGCATCAATCATTGGTGCCCCTCACGATTCAGTCCACTCTCCCAGAACAGCGGCCTGAGAGGATGTGGTGTCCGGTAGGGGAT
>NZ_PSWL01000050.1:0-1723 GCF_002932755.1 Rathayibacter sp. AY1B6 | reverse complement strand
GGCGGGGGCCGTCCTGGGAGGCTAGGCGGGGCGGGGTGCGGCGTCCGCCCGTTGACTTCCCAGGTGCGCGGCCGTGCTCGCAGGTCCGCCCCCCTGGCTCGCGCTCCGTTCTCCTCCGGCTCCCGCGACTGTCCAGGAGTTGTCGCACTCGAGCTCGAGTGCGACAACTTCTGCACAGTCGGCGACGACGGTGGACGGGACGGGGCCGGCGGCTCCGCGAGTACGCGGAAGTGGCCGTACCGGAGCGCGAGTACGGCGGCTTCGGAGGAGTGGCGACCGGACCGGGGGGTGTGGGTCGCGAGTGCTCAGGAGTCGTCGCAGTCGACGCCGAGTGCGACGACTTCTGGACAGTGGGCGGGAGGCCCCGGCGGCACGCATCGCGCCCGGCGCCCGCGACCTAGGGTGAGGGCATGCATCCGCTCGACGCCCAGGACCCGCTCGCGCACTGCCCCGAGCTGTTCGTCCGCACCCCCGAGGTCCGCTCCTACCTCGACGGCAACTCGCTCGGCCGGCCGCTGCGCGCGAGCGTCGCCCGGCTCGCGCGGTTCGCGGAGGAGGAGTGGGGCGGCCGCCTCATCCGCGGCTGGGAGGAGGGCTGGCTCGACCTGCCGCTCGAGGTCGGCGACGCCCTGGGCTCCGCGGTGCTGGGAGCCGCGGCCGGGCAGACGGTCGTCGCCGACTCCACGACCGTCCTGCTCTACAAGCTCGCCCGCGCGGCGATCGCCCGCCAGGCGGAGCAGGGGCGCGACGAGATCGTCGTGGACACCGACAACTTCCCCACCGACCGGTACGTGCTGGAGGGCATCGCGGCCGAGACCGGCAGCACGCTCCGCTGGATCGACTCCGACCCCGGGAGCGGCGTCGGCCCCGACGACCTCGCCCCGGTGCTCGGCGAGCGGACGGCGCTGGTGCTGCTCAGCCACGTCGCCTACCGCTCGGGGTTCCTCGCCGACGCCGCGGCGATCACCGCCCAGGCGCACGAGGCCGGCGCGCTCGTGCTCTGGGACGCCTCCCACTCCGTCGGCTCGGTGCCGCTCGAGCTCGACGCGTGGGGCGCGGACCTCGCGGTCGGCTGCTCCTACAAGTACCTCAACGGAGGCCCGGGGGCGCCCGCGTGGGCGTACGTCGCCTCCCGGCACCAGGGCTCGCTCGCGCAGCCGGTCCAGGGCTGGATGGGCGTCGCCGACATGTTCGAGATGGGCCCCGGCTACCGTCCGGCCGAGGGGATGCGGCGCTTCCTCAGCGGGACCCCGCCGATCACGGGGATGCTCGCGATGCAGGACATGATCGCGCTGATCGCCTCGGTGGGCATGACCGCGGTGCGCGCGAAGTCCGAGGCGATGACGGCGTACGCGCTGGAGCTGGCCGACGCGTGGCTGGTGCCGCGAGGGGTGCGGGTGGCGACTCCGCTCGACCCCGCCCGGCGCGGATCGCACGTGACCATCGCGCACGAGTCGTTCGCCGGCCTCGTGCCGCGGCTGCAGGCGGAGGGGATCGTGCCGGACTTCCGGCGGCCCGACGGCATCCGGATCGGCCTCTCTCCGCTGTCGACCACCTTCGCCGAGCTGGAGCTGGGCATGGCGGCCGTCCGCGACTCGCTCTCCTGACCCCTGACTCCTGCCCCATCCCGCCTCCCCGCCCCGGTGAGGGAACCCCGAACCGTCGAGGGAACCACGGACAGCGGGTTCCCTCGACGGTTCGGGGTTCCCTCACCGGGGCGGGG